>NZ_JBHXSY010000021.1:0-130836 GCF_042715295.1 Streptomyces sp. NPDC058701
CCGACCGGCCCAAGCGCAGCTCCGCCTCCACCCGCGGACGGCGCAGCCGCCCCGCACAGGGTCAGCGGCGTACCGGTCAGCGGCAGTCGTCCTTCGACGCGGCGGCCTGAAAGGGCCTGTGCACCAGAGCCGACCCATCTCTGCAGGAGGTCTTGTGACGCCGGTTCAGGAACAGCCCCGCCCCGCGCACGCAGACCCCGTGCGCAGGACGGTGGCCGAGGTGATGGAAGCCGCCGGACCGCAGGTCTGCGACGACATGACCGTCGAGGTGGCCCTGTCCGTGATGACCGGTGCCCGCGCCGGGCACCTGGTCGTCTGTGACGAGTTCGGCGAGTGCACCGGACTGGTCACCCGGGCCCGGCTCACGGCCCTCCGCGACAGCGCCGGCTTCACGGACCGGATCCGGCTGCGCGACATCACAGGCACCCCGGGGCCCTTCACCTCGCCCCGCACCGCCATGGCCGAGGCCGAACACGCCATGCGCTACCGGCGGTTGCGGGCGCTGCCAGTGGTCGACGAACACGGCAGTGCCCTGGGAGTCCTCGCCCTCTCCCGCTGAACCGCCTCATCCGGCCGGACCGCTCTCCCCTTCTCCCTGTGAGGCCTCATGCGCTGTGTCATCGCCCGTTTCCCGTTCGACCTGACGAAGAGCGGCGTGCTGGAATCGATGAAGGGCGTCAAGCCCGAGCCGGTCACCGCCGAGTCGGTCATCATCGGCCGCCGCCACTACCCGGTGAAGCAGGTGGGCGAGGTCGTCACCCGGCAGGACCGCCGCGACTTCAGCGCCGGTGAGGTGTTCCGGGCCATGACGCAGCTCGGCTTCACCTGCCGCACCGTCGCCAAGGCCGTACCGACGCCCGTCGTCGCCCCGATCCTGGGACGCTCGGCCATGATCGGTGCTCCCGTGGCCGTCTGACCGGCGCACGGCCGGAAGCCGGCACCTAGACGCATCGTGATGAGGGCCCAGCCTGCACGCAGGCCGGGCCCTCATCACGTACGTACGCCCATCGGCCGGGCCCGCGGCGTGCGTCCGCGCGGCTACCGGGTCAGGAGGGCGCTCACCGTCTTGCCCCCGCCGGTCCGCGGCGTGACCGAGGTCGAGCGGGCGAGGCGGTTCACCATCGGCCATCCGAACCCCCCGCCACCGCCGTGCAGGTCGGGGACGCGCATGCGAGGTGCGTGGGGGCTGGTGTCGTGGACGGCGACCTCGATGCTGTCGGGGTGCGCGGTCAGGTCGAGCGTGCAGGCGCCGCCGCCGTGGCGCAGGGCGTTCGTGACGAGTTCCGACACGACCAGGACGACGGTGTCGGCGGCGTCCTGGGCCACAACTGGCCGGCGCAGCCCGTCGAGGAACGCCCGGACGGAGTCACGGGCGCCGGCGACGGCTGTCGTGGACCGGACGGTGGTGGCGTTCGTGATCGTCGTGTGCATCAGGCTCACCTGCTCTCTGGATCGTCCGTGCCCGGATCCTCCCCAACGCGGCGGGGTCCGCATCGGAACGGAGGGACGGGGCGGAGTTCGGCGCCCTGGACCCGACGCCCTGGACCCGGTCACCGCACGGGCTCGGCGTCGTCGCCGGGCCCAGCGTGCTTCATGTCCCGCCCCTCGGGTACCCCGAGCCTCAGGAGCCATGTGCCCGGGATACCCGAAGTCGGGGACGGTTCGTTTCGGTCAGCCGGTGGTGCGGCGGTACCGGCCGGAGCGCGGTTCGGGCACCGTTCCCAGCCGCCGCCGGGGGAGGCGCGGGCCGCCCGCGCTCCGGTGCCGGCCGGCACGCTGCTCCGGTCCGGGGGCCGGCCCGCCCGCCTGTCCGCCCGCCCGCGGCGATGTCACCGGCGGTGCGAGTGCGAGAGCGGCGATGATCGCCGCCACCGCACCGAGGATGATCACGGTACCCACGGACATGTGTCCCGCCTCCCTGCTGTCGATTGACTGTCTCCTCACCCAGTGTTACCACCCGTGACCTTTCGAAACACTCTGCGTGATCTCGGGCTGGTTCGAGGGCGATTAACTCCCTGC
This sequence comes from Streptomyces sp. NPDC058701, assembly GCF_042715295.1. Classification (NCBI taxonomy): domain Bacteria; kingdom Bacillati; phylum Actinomycetota; class Actinomycetes; order Kitasatosporales; family Streptomycetaceae; genus Streptomyces; species Streptomyces sp. NPDC058701. The sequence goes on from NZ_JBHXSY010000021.1 coordinate 2,020, forward strand.
GAACGCACGGAAACCTACAGTGGCGAAAGTAGACATTGACCGGTCGTCTGATTATGGTTTTTCGCGTAGCCACGATGGAACGTACGAGGAGAACGACAGGGTCGGCAGCACCATCAGGATCGCCCGGGTGTACGACTGGATCCGGGTTACCGCACGACGCCGGAACGGAAGGTGGTCCACGGTCACGCGTACGCGATCCCCGTACTCCCGCCCTTCTCCGGGGCGGGATCGCGGAAACAGAAGGTCGGCGCAGCACTAGGGCCGACGGATGGTGTTGAATTTCCCTTCGGGGCCCGGGTGCCGCACGGCACCAGGGCCCCTCTACGCGTTCCCGCGTCCTTCCATGATTTTCGACAGAGGTGCAGATGACAGCAGAGAACCCCACAGGCCCGCTCGGCGGTCACCTGGACGACGACGACTACCCCGCCTACACCATGGGCCGGGCAGCAGAAATGCTCGGGACCACCGCGGGCTTCCTGCGCGCACTCGGAGAGGCCCGCCTGATCACCCCGCTCCGCTCCGAGGGCGGCCACCGGCGCTACTCCCGGTATCAGCTGCGGATCGCTGCGCGCGCGCGGGAACTCGTCGACCAGGGCACGCCGGTGGAAGCGGCCTGTCGGATCGTCATCCTGGAGGACCAGCTCGAGGAAGCGCAGCGCATCAACGCCGAGTACCGTCGCGCGGCGGGGTCCCCGCGGGCGTGACCACAGAGCGGCGCGGGCGGCGAACTCATGTTGAGGGCCCCTTCCTCTGGTGACGGTGCGTGCCGTCCGTGTAGCGTGCCGGTAGCTGTCGTGGTTCGAAGTGCCTTCTGCCCGCATCTCGTTGGTGTGGGCAGTTCTGCTGAGTTGTGCCTGGACCAGGGCGATCACCTCCGTTTCCCGCAATGGTGGGCGACGATCACCGACTGGAAGGCATTGCCATGGCTACGGGCACTGTGAAGTGGTTCAACGCGGAGAAGGGCTTCGGCTTCATCGCCCAGGACGGCGGCGGCCCCGACGTCTTCGCCCACTACTCGGCGATCAACGCGTCCGGGTACCGCGAGCTCCAGGAGGGTCAGGCCGTGACCTTCGACATCACGCAGGGCCAGAAGGGCCCGCAGGCGGAGAACATCACCCCCGCCTGATCATCGGGACCCGCCCGATCCCCAGGGACTCCGCGGGTACACACCTCGGGGCCGCGCAGCACCAGCCGCGCGGCCCCGAGGCCGTACCGGGGACGCGGGCGCCCGCCAGCACGAACCGGAGGACGCTGCCCGCCGCATGCTGGACGTACTCGGTCGACCCGACGACGCGGCGGGGCGGTGCCGTGCAGCGCGGACCCGGCACGATCCGAACCAGACGCCTCAGCTCTCCGCGAGCACGATGACCCAGTCGGCCCCGGTGAAGCGGATCCGCTCGCGCTTGTCGGGGTTGAGCCGTACGCCGTGGGCGGGGTCCGCGCCGGTGTCCGCGCGCAGCCGGTAGCCGACCGCGCATTCCCGGCGGCGCAGCGCCGACTCGACGACCGTGGCGAACGCGACCTCGCGGTCCACCCGGACGTAGTCCGAGGCCGGCTTCAGGTACAGCTCGTTCCCCTCCGCGGCGAACAGTTCCTCGAAGACGTCGGCGAGGTAGCGGCTCTCCGAGATCTGGGTCATCAGGAGACTGATCATCCGACCGCTGACGATGAAGTCGGCGCCCTCCCGGGCGGGCGCGAGCAACCGGTTGCCGTCGTCGGACATCTCGGTGGTGATCGAGAGCTCCCGGTGGGCGGCATCACCGATCGCCCGCAGGTGCAGGAGCGTGACCAGCGTCCTGTCGTCCATCTCCGCCCCCGTCTCGGATTCCGGCCGGGGCGGCCCCGCAGCCGTCCCCGAGCCCGTGGCCGGGCCGCCGCCCGCGTCCGTACCCGTACCCGCCGCGGAGGAGGGAACGGGACGGGGCGCCGGTACGGAAGCGTGGCCCATTTCGCCGATGACGATCACGTTGTCGTACGACGGCACGTCGAGCTTGGCCAGGACGCCGGGATCGGTGATGTCACCGCGCTGGAAGGACACGTCGAGATGACCGCGCGCCGGTGCGAGGCCGGAACCGGGAACCGCGGAGTCGCCGCCCAGGGCCACGACGTCCAGCGTGGTCCCGGGACTGACGTACTGATCGAGCTGCTCCACGATGAGCGGCGCGCGCCGGTTCCAGCCCAGCAGGAGCAGGCGTTCCGGGAGGGGCGTCCGGGGGCGCGTCGTGACGATCGCGTCCGCGTCGACGAAACCGGCGGCGTCCTCGGGCACGGCCGTGCCGTCGTCCCGCGAGATGACGACGACGCGGTCACGGACACAGAGTTCCGTGTCCGGAGCCGGGTTGAGCGCGACGCTCCCGTCAGCGCGCAGCAGACCCACCACCGAGGACGTGGTGAACGACAGGAGGACCTCGCCGAAGGTGCGCCCCACGAGGCCCTCGGCAGCGGCGGTGTAGAACTCGTCCCCCTCGAAGTCCAGCAGCTCCTGGTACACGAGGGAGAGACCGGGCTGACGGGCGGTCTGAACGAGCAGCCGGGCGACGATGTCGTCGACACAGAGGACGTGGCCCCCCGGCCCGGCGGCCAGCCGGGCCGTGACGTGGTTGCGGGTGTCGCGGACGGCGGCGACCACCACCGCGGCGCTGCCCGCCTCCGGGACGGCGGCGTTCAGGGCGAGCAGCGTCTTCACCACGTGAGCGTCGCCGCCCTCCCCGCCGGGCGGCAGGACGAGCACGGCCTTCGCGGTCTCCGGACTCACCCGGGCCAGTACCGCGGGGTCGGTGGTGCTGCCGTGGCGGCAGATGATCCGGGTCGTGCCCGTCGCCGGGATGTGGGTGGAGATCTCCTCCTCCATCTCCACCTTGTCCTTCGGGGCCAGCACGGCGATGGCCGACCGACGCTGGTTGGCGTTGGCGGCCACCAGCTCCCCGACCACGGGGAAGATCTGATCGGACCACCCCAGGACGACGGTGTGCCGCGTTTCCAGGACGGTGGAGTGACCGAGCCGCAGCGCCATGATGCGGCGGTCGATGCCGGTCGTGATCAGGCTGACCAGCGTCGACACGAACAGCAGGGCGACCAGGGCGAGCGAGACGGACGCCAGGATGAAGACGGGGGAGCCGACCGCACCCCCGATCTTGAGCGTCTGGCCGACGCTGACCCACACGGCCGTGAGCCGGCTCGAGGCGGTCGGCGCAACCCGCCGGTCGGCCCATACGAGCACCAGGCTCATCGGGACCACGAAGGCGAGGCAGGCCAGGGCCAGCCAGCTGATGAGCACGGTGGTTCCCCGTGCCACCAGGTTGTCGAACCGGTAGCGCAGGCGCACCCGGACCCTCGTGTACTGCTGCGCCACGCAGAGCTCCCCGGCATGAGACGACGCGCCATGCGGGTGGCTGCCCGCCACCCCCGTGTTCACGGTAGGCAAGACCGGCCGGCATTCCGCCCCCGGGAACCCGCCCTCACCCGGAGGTATGAACGTTCCGCGAAACACCGGATCGGCCGGGGCCGGAGTGGATCCGTCCGCCGGCCGTACCGGCGGCGGGATCCGCCGCCGCGGCCGAACGGGGCCGGGCGGCGGCGTACTTCGCCGGTACCGGGGCAGCCGACCCCGCGGGTGGCGCGACGCCGCCCGCGGGGACCCCCGCCCGGAGCTCCCGTCCGAACCGACGAAAGGCACCCCGCCCCATGCATGCGCGCCGCGCCCTGCCCGTCGCCGTCCTGTCCCTGGCCGCCCTCACCGCCCTGGCGGGCTGCGGCGGTTCCCCCGCGGCCGCGCCGGCCCCCGGCGGGAGCGGGCACGGTGCGGTGGCGCAGGGGGGACGCGCCGCCGAGATACCCGGACTCGGGCCGCTGACCTCGGCGGCCATCCCCGCCGAGGCGCGACAGGCCGTGCTGGTCACCGGCCAGGGCCGGGACTCCGACCGTTCCACGGTGATCCTGTACGAGCGCGACGACACGGGAAGCTGGTCCCCGGCGCCGCTCGCCGGCTCCGGCTGGCCCGCGCACAACGGCCGACGGGGCTGGACCGACCACCACATCCAGGGGGACCTGCGCTCGCCCGTCGGGGTCTACGGGCTGACCGGCGCGGGCGGGCTGCTCGACGATCCGGGTACCCGCCTCCCGTACGACCGGGGGCCCGCCTTCACCATCGGAGGTACCGGATCCCTGGGCGAGCCCCTCGCCGGCTCCTTCGACTACGTCGTCGCGATCGACTACAACCGGGAGCCGGGCACCTCACCGCTGGACCGGACCCGTCCCCTCGGCGAGGAGCGGGGCGGCGGGATCTGGCTGCACGTCGACCACAACGGCCCGACCGAGGGCTGCGTCTCCCTGGCGAAGCCGCAGATGGGCGAACTGCTGCGCTGGCTCGACCCGGAGCGGCGCCCCGTCGTCGTCATGGGCGACGCGGACTCCCTGCGCCGCTGAACGCGGCGTCGGGGAGGCTGTCAGGCGGGTGGTCAGGCGGACGCGGCGGCCTGCTGGGCGGCGTGCGGCGCCGGGCCGAGCCACGCCGAGGACGGCGGCGCGGACGCTGCCGGCCGAGGCGGACCACACGGTGCGGCACACGCTGGCGGAGCAGGGCGCGTCCTGCTCGCGCGGCGCCGGTGGCCCGGCCGGTCCGGGACGGCTGCGCGGTGCCGTGGCCGCCGGACACGCGCATCCGCACCCGGCGGCGGTCCTGCCGGTGTTCACGAGCACCGATGTCGAGGCCCGGTCCGCATTCGGCCTGCGGCTCCTGACCGAGGGCCCGCGGACCCTGCACCGGTCCGCGCCCGACGGCCGGCCGGTCCCGTCCGGCTGAGCCGGGAGCCGGGAGCCGGGAGCCGGGTGCCCGTGCCGGCGGCCGGGGGCGCCGACGGCGGCGGCGTCAGCGCAAGGGGGCGCCCGTGGCGTCGAGTTGCATCTGCGGCCGGCCGCTGACCAGCAGCCAGGCCGGGAGCAGCGCCACGCACAGCAGCGGCAGCAGGCCCGGGTCCGGGGCGAGGATCGCGGCGGTGAACAGGCTGACCCAGCCCTGCCGGGTGACGGCCAGCAGGACTCCGAGGACCGCGCAGGTCACGCCGACCGCCGGGTGCACCGCGGGGACCAGGGCGCTCGCGGCGAGGCCCAGCGCCACCCCCACGAAGACGGACGGGAAGATCCGGCCGCCGCGGAACCCCGAGCCGCAGGCCACGAGGACGGCGGCCAGCTTGACCACGGTCATCAGGAGCAGGGAACCGACCGAGTACGCACCCGGATCGGAGGCCAGGACGCCGATCTCCTCCAGCCCCTTGAAGAGGGTGAGCTTGCCGCCCAGCGCTCCGAGGAGTCCCAGCACCAGGCCGCCGAGGGTGAGCGAGAGCACCGGGTGCGGCAGCAGGTGGAAGACGCGGTGGACGTGGGGGAAGGCGTAGACGGCGACCAGGGCCAGGGCCGCCCCGGCCGAGGAGATCACGAACGCGGCGACCACGTCGGGCCAGTGCGGCGTGCCGAACGCGGGCAGCGGGAGGTGGAAGGTGGGGGCGGCGAGCATCACGCTCGTCACTCCGCCCGCTCCCGCGGCGATCAGCGGCGCGAAGAGCTGGTCCCACAGGGTGGGTACGCGCTCGCCGGATGCCGTCGGGGTCGCCGGGCGGGGCGCGGACGCCATCGACTCGGTGAGGATCAGGACGGCCGCGACCGGCGTGCCGAACAGTGCGCCGACCGTGCCCGCCGCGCCCAGCGCCACCCACATCTGCGCCGGACTGCCCGGTGCGAGCCGCCGTCCGAGCCAGTACGCGAGGGCGATGTTCGCGGCGGTGATCGGGTTCTCCGGGCCCAGGCTGACCCCGCCGGCCAGGGCCAGCCCGGTCACGACGAGCAGCCCGGGGACCACACCCAGCGGCAGCGGGGCGTCCACCAGCCCCGTGGTCGCGGGGTCGGGGCCGGCGTGCCCGTGCACCTTCCACGCCACGAGCCCGACCGCGAGACCGGTCGCCGTCAGGACGGCCAGGATCCACGCGACCGACCAGGGACCGACGCCGATCGCGTCGGGCAGGGTCTTCCAGAGGACGTCCTTGAGCAGATCGGCCGCCTCGCTCACGCCGATCAGCAGCAGGCTGGAGCCCACCCCGATCGCGAGGGCGGGCAGGATCAGCGGGAGCAGGGCCCTGGCGGGGGAGGCCGGCGGGGGTGCGGCGGGCTGCGCGGGGGCGGTCACCGGATCAACGTAGCGGTGAATCACCTGAAATCATGTCAAATTGCAGCGTGTGCGGGTGAGGGAGGGGCGCTCCTCGCGGCGGCCCCGGGCCGGCCGGAGGGTCACGGCCGGTCCAGCATGCGCAGCCGCAGGCTGTCGTACACGGGGGCGCTGCCCATCCGGTCCGCGGTCAGGGTGGCGGCGAAGCAGGCGGTGAGCAGCGGGACCAGCAGGGACGTGGCCCCCGTCATCTCGACGACGAGCGCGATGCCCGTCACGGGCGCCCGGACCGCCGCGGTGAACAGGGCGGCCATGCCGACGACCGCGAAGGACGCGGCGCCGGAGCCGTCATGGGGGAGGAGGGGCAGCGCGACGCCGTGTACGAGGGCCCCCCACAGGGCGCCCAGCGCCAACAGGGGGGCGAAGAGCCCGCCCGGGGTGCCGGCCGCGTAACTGAGGGGGCCCGCCAGGAACCGTACGACGAGGTACCCGGCGAGTACGGGCACCACCGGCACGTCGCCGGCCAGCAGCCGCCCGCTCAGCTGGTCCCCGCCGCCGGCCAGCAGCGGATCGATGCCGAGCAGGAGTCCGACGACGGCTCCGATGAGGGCGGCCCGGGCGACCGGGCCCACCCGGGTGGTGCGGTCGCAGCAGGCCAGGGCTCCGATGACGAGGCGGTTGTACCCCGCTCCCAGGGCGCCCGTTGCGACGCCGAACAGGAGGAAGACGGGCAGCAGGAGGAGCGGTGGGGCGGCCGTGTCCGGCACGCGGAAGACGGGCCGGTCACCGACGACGAGCTGCGAGCAGCCGACGGCCGTGGCGGTGCCGATGAGCGTGAGCAGCACCAGGCGCGGCCGGACCCGCCTGGTCACCTCCTCGCAGACGAACAGCACCCCGCTCAGCGGCGCGGTGAACGCCACGGCCAGGCCCGCCCCGGCGAGCGAGGTGTGCAGCAGGGTGATGTCGCCGGGGCCCATCCGGGTGCGGCGCCCCGCCGCGGCGCCGATCGCCGCGCCCATGTGCACCGTCGGGCCCTCCCGCCCGAGGATCAGCCCCGAGCCCATGGCGATCAGCCCGCCCGCGAACTTGGCCGGCAGGAGCCACAGGGGCCGCGGTTCGCGCTCCCCGCGCCACACGGCCTCGACGTCCTGGATGCCGCTGCCGGCGGCGAGCGGGACCCGCCGGGCGATCGCGCACGCGACGGCGGCGCCCACCGCGGTGAGGGCGACCGGCACCAGCCAGCCCGGGCCGCCGAGCCGCTCCGACGCCACCACCAGAGAGCCGCGCAGTTCGTCGGCCCGTACCAGGCACCAGCGGAAACTCCCGCCGACCAGCCCCACCAGGCAGCCCGCGACCGCCGCGACGAGATACACCAGCGGCCCGCGGCCGCCCGGCTGACCGGCCGTCACCCGCCGCACCCCCGCCCGGGGCGCGGCGGGCGGGGGCGGGGCCCGCTGGGCGCGGGTGGCGGGCGCTCGCCGGGAGCACCGGGCATGTACTGACCTCCGCGGAGCCGTGGTTCGCGTCGGTCCGAGCCTGGCCCGCCGCCCGTGCGCCGCCCCGGACATCGGGGCGGCCGCGCCCAAACCGCCCCCGACTGGGTCAACGCCGCCCGGGCGGTGGCGGCGTACGGTCCGCGACATCCGCGCACCGGCGCCGGCACAAGGCTACTTTCGGATGAAAAGCGTGATAAGCCGGTACGCGTACTGAAACGTTCCTTTTAGGTCTTCGTGGAAGGGGACTTCGTTGTCGCACGATCCGCCGGCCGGCCCTCGTTCCCGAACCGACAAGCCCGGAACCGACAAGCTCGGAACCGACAAGGTGGTCTTCGGTGTCACCGCGGGCCTGACCCTGGCCTTCGTGCTGTGGGGAGCCCTGGCCACCGACTCGCTGGAGAGCGTGTCGAGCCGACTGCTGAAGGGGCTCATCCACAACGGCGGCTGGGCCTTCATGCTCGCCGCCACCGGCTTCGTCGTCTTCGCGCTCTGGCTCGCCATCAGCCGCTACGGCCGCATCCACCTCGGGCGCGAGGGCGAATCACCCGAGTTCCGCACCGTCTCGTGGGTCGCGATGATGTTCAGCGCGGGCATGGGGATCGGGCTCATGTTCTACGGCGTGAGCGAGCCGCTGTCGCACTACGGCACGCCGCCGCCCGGCACCCACCCCGTCGACTCCGCCGAGCGCATGCAGACGGCGATGGCCACCACGCTGTTCCACTGGACGCTCCATCCGTGGGCGATCTACGCGGTCGTCGGGCTCGCCATCGCCTACAGCACCTTCCGGCGCGGCCGGCGCCAGACGATCAGTGCGGTGTTCGAGCCGCTCATCGGCGCCCGGCACGCCCACGGCGGCGCGGGCCGCGTCATCGACATCGTCGCCATCTTCGCCACGCTCTTCGGCTCCGCCGCCTCCTTGGGCCTGGGCGCGCTGCAGATCGGCAGCGGGTTCCAGGAGCTGGGGTGGATGGCCACGGTCAGCACCGGCCTGCTCGTCGCGATCATCGCCGTGCTGACCGTCGCGTTCGTCGCCTCCGCGGTCTCCGGCGTGGAGCGCGGCATCCAGTGGCTGTCGAACATCAACATGGTCCTCGCGCTCGTCCTCGCGGTGTTCGTGTTCATTGCCGGACCGACCATCATCGTGCTCGACCTGCTTCCCACCTCCCTGGGCGCCTACCTCGGCGACCTGCCCCAGCTCATCGGCCGCACGGAGGCCACGGGCGCGGGTGACGTGGCCGACTGGCTCGGCAGCTGGACGGTCTTCTACTGGGCCTGGTGGATCTCCTGGACGCCGTTCGTCGGCATGTTCATCGCCCGGATCAGCCGCGGCCGTACGATCCGCCAGTTCATCGGCGGGGTCATCCTCGTGCCCAGCTCCGTCAGCCTGGTGTGGTTCGCCGTCTTCGGCGGCACGGCGATGAAGCTACGGGAGGGCGGCGAGCTCGGCCGCGAGACGACGCCGGAGGGGCAGCTCTTCGGCGTGCTCCAGCAGTTCCCCGTCCCCACCGTGATGAGCCTGCTGGTGATGGTCCTCGTCGGCATCTTCTTCGTGTCGGGCGCGGACGCCGCGTCCATCGTGATGGGCACCCTCTCCCAGAAGGGCGTCTTCGAACCGGCCCGGCTGGTGGTCGTCTTCTGGGGCGTGGTCACCGGAGCCGTCGCCGCGATCATGCTGCTCATCGGCAACGGGAAGGGCGACGCGCTGGCCGGCCTGCAGAACCTGACGATCCTGGTGGCGGCGCCGTTCACCCTGGTCATGATCGGCATGTGCGTGGCCCTCATGCGCGACCTGCGCCGGGACCCGCTGATCGTCCGCGGCGAGATGGGCGAGGAGGCCGTGGCCCAGGCCGTGGTCGCCGGCCACGAGGAGTACGACGGGGACTTCGAGATCCGCATCGGGCCCGGCGCCGGCGCGGAGCCGGACGCGACGCGGCCCTCGCCGATCGACGGTCGGCACTGACGGCCGCACGCCCCCGGCCCGCACCCTCCGGGCGTGCGGCCCGCCGGGGCGCTCCCGGAGGGTGCGGGCCCCTCAGGGGGTCCGTACGCCCGGCGGCGCGGTGAGGCGGCGTACGGACTCCACCACGGCCTCGCGGTGGCGGGCGAGGCGCCCGGGAGGCCAGCCGGCGCCCGGATCGCCCGCCGCGGGGCCGCCGACCGCACCGAACCAGGCCTGGGACAGGCTCATCACCAGGGTGAGGACGTCGACGGCGTCCAGCGCGGGGTCGACGGCGCCGGCCTGCTGGGCCCGCTCCACCGCCGCGATCTTGCCGCGGTAGGACTCGGCCTCGGCGGGGGCGGAGCCCGGCCGCTCCAACTGCTTCCACAGGACGAGCCGCATCAGCGCCGGCCGCGCGACGAGGTGGTCGAACACGGCGCCCGCGTAGCCGGGCAGGTTCTCGGGGCTGAAGGGAACGGACTCCGAGCCGTCTTCCAGCGCACGCCGGAGTACGACGTCGAAGAGCTCCTCCTTGTTGCCGAAGTAGACGTAGATGAGCCGCTTGTTGGCCTGCGCGGCCTCTGCGATCCGGTCGACCCGCGCGCCGGCGATGCCGTACGCCGCGAACTCGGAGAAGGCGGCGTCGAGCAGGCGTGCCTTGGTTGCGCTGGAGTCCCTTGCCATGCCCGCAGCCTAGCAAGTAACTATCCGGTTATTGACATTCGCGGCGAGGTGCGCGCATGGTTGACCTATCCGGTTAGTTACTTACTTTCGCTGAGGAGAACACCATGGAGATGCGCGCACTGGGCGGCCAGGGCCTGCAGGTCGGCGCCGAGGGCCTCGGTCTGATGGGGATGAGCGCCCACTACGGCGCCGCCGACGAGACCGAGTCGCTCGCCACGATCGACCGCGCGCTGGAGCTCGGGGTCACGCTGCTGGACACCGCGGAGGGCTACGGCCCGTTCCTGAACGAGCAGCTCCTGGGCCGGGCGCTCGCCGGGCGCCGCGAAGCGGCCGTGGTCGCCACCAAGACGGGGGTGGAGTTCGCCGACGACGGCACCTTCCTCGGCCACAACGCGACCCCGGACTACATCCGCCGCTCGGCGGACCGGTCCCTGCGTCATCTGGGCACCGACCACATCGACCTGTACTACCTGCACCGCGTCGACCCGGCCGTGCCGATCGAGGAGAGCGTGGGCGCCATGGCCGAGCTGGTCGCCGCCGGCAAGGTCCGCCACATCGGCCTGTGCGAGGCCGCGCCCGCCACCGTCCGGCGCGCCCACGCCGTCCATCCGCTGGCCGCCGTGCAGACGGAGTACAGCCTCTTCGAGCGCGGAATCGAGCAGGACGGCGTCCTCGACACCCTGCGCGAGCTCGGCATCGGCCTCGTCGCCTACTCGCCGCTGGGCCGGGGCTTCCTGTCCGGGGCCGTGACGAGCCCCGGCGACTTCGCGGCGGACGACTTCCGGCGGACGGACCCCCGCTTCCAGGGTGAGAACTTCGACCGCAACCTGGCCGTCGTCGACCAGGTCCGCCGCCTCGCCGCGGAGAAGGGCGTCAGCCCCGCGCAGCTCGCCCTCGCCTGGACGTTGCGCCGGGGTGCGGTGCCCATTCCGGGCACCAAGCGGCGCCGGTACCTGGAGGAGAACGTGGCCGCCACCACCGTGACCGTCTCCGACGCCGACCTGGCCCGCATCGAGGCCGTGGCCCCGCGGGGCGTGGTCTCGGGCGACCGCTACGCGCCGGAGCTGATGGGCTCCCTGAACGGCTGATCCGCCGGGGTGGCGCAGTTCACAGCGGGTGACCGGAACGGCATCGGGTCGTTGAGCGTTCATCTATATGTGGCGCCGTGCGAGCCCGTGCCGTGAGGCTACGGCCCGCCGCCACCTCCCTGGCCGCCCCGGCCGGTCACCCCCCTGACCGGCCGGGGCCTGCCCGTGCCGCGAGGCCCGGACCGGCTCCGGAACGGCCCCGGCATGCCCGCCGGGCCGCGCGGACCTACGGTGGATCAGTGCGCTACCGCCTCGCGGTCGTCGCCCTGACCGCCGCTCTCTGCGCGTCCCTGCCGGCCTGCGACGTGCAGCAGGCCCCCGCGCCGCGGTTCCTGGCCCTGCCCGCGGAATCGGTGCCGGGACTCGCCGCCCGCGTGTCGGCCGTTCCGGCGGACAAACTGGGCGCCTCCCACCGGGCCGGCTGCCCCGTACCGCCCGGGAACCTGCGCCTGATCCGGATGAACCACTGGGGTTTCGACGGCAAGGTCCACACGGGCGAGCTGATCGTCCACCGCGAGGCCGTCGCCCCGCTGCTCCACGTGTTCGGCAAGGCCTACGCCGCCCGCTTCCCGATCCGCCGCATGCGGGTCATGGCCGCGTACGGGGGCAGCGACGCCCGGGCCATGGCCGACGACAACACCTCGGCCTTCAACTGCCGCCCGGTCACCGGCGACCCGCGCAAGCTCTCCCGGCACGCCTGGGGCGACGCCGTGGACATCAACCCGGTGGAGAACCCCTACGTCGACCTCCACGGCACCAGCCACCCGCCGAACGGGCGGGACCACCTCGACCGCGACCGCGCCCGGCCCGGCATGATCCGGCCGGGCGACGCCGTGGCCCGGGCCTTCGAGGAGGTCGGCTGGTCCTGGGGCGACCGCTGGTCCAACCCCGACTACCAGCACTTCTCCGCCAACGGCGACTGACCCCGCCCCGCGCGCACCCTCAGAACGACTTGCGGAGCCGGAGCCGCAGCGGCCTGCCGTCCGGGTCCACGAGCAGCCGGTAGAACGGCATGGACACCGTCCTGGCCAGCGAGGACATCTCCGGCGGCCGGTACGCGCGGAGCCGGCCCGGCGGGCGCGGCCCCTGACGGCCGCCCGCGTGCCAGGCGTCCAGCGCCGAGGCGGCCGCCGCGAACGCCTCGAAGGCGTGCCGCGGGTCGCACAGCGGATCCGGGGCCCCCGGGTCGGGCTCGGCCTCGTCGAGGTGCTCGCGCGCGAGGCGCAGCCGCAGTTCCCTGGCGAAGACGCGCGCGCCGTCCCCCAGGCCGGCCGGGTCGCGCGGCGTGCGGGGGTCGGCGTCCCCGTCCAGGACGACGCAGCCGAGTTCGGAGTCGTGGCTCCAGGAGCGGAGGTTGATGTTGTCCGACCCGACCGCCGCCCACACGTCGTCGATGACGCAGGCCTTCGCGTGGACGTACACGGGTGTTCCGGCGTGGTTCTCCAGCCCGTACACCGCGACCCGGTCGCCGCCCGCCTCGCGCAGCCGGTCCAGCGCCGCGACACGTCCGACTAGGTTCATCGGCAGCGTGAGCCGGCCGTCCTGCTCCGGGACGGTGGGGATGACCGCGACCAGGTGGAGTCCGGGGTGGGCCGCCAGGGCCCGCGCGAAGCTCTCCACCACGCTCGGGGACCACAGGTACTGGTCCTCCAGGTAGATCAGCGAACGGGCCCGTCCCACGGCCCGGAGGTAGCCGCGCGCGATGCTGCGCTCGCCGTCGGGAGCGAAGGGATAACCGCGGAACAGCCGGTTCGGGTACGTGCGCAGCACCTGGACGGTGTGGGTGCCGCACGGCTCCGGATCGGGCAGTTGCGCCGGCAGCCGGTCGGCTTCGGTGTCCTCGTGGTGGAAGAGCTCGCGCATCCGGGTCAGGGGGCTGCGGCTGAGCGGTGAAGGGTCCTCCCACCGCTCGCGGAAACCGGCCTCCAGGTCGCCGACGGCCGGTCCGCGCACCGCCAGCTGGACGTCGTGCCACGGCGGTCGCTCACCGTACGCCTCGGCGAAGGGGATGGCCTGCGGGTCGCCGTGGTGGGAGGCGTCGTCATTGCGGCCGTGGCACAGGTCGATGCCGCCGACGTACGCGACGTCGGCCTCGGGGCGCTCCGGGTGGCGCAGGACGACGAGCTTCTGGTGGTGTGAGCCGCCGGGGCGCACCCGCATGTCCAGCAGGCATTCGCCGCCGGCCGCTGCTATCTCCTCGCCGAGATGTCGGTTCTCTGTCTGGCTGAACTGCAATCCGTCCAGGTGGGAGCGCCAGATCAGCCCCTTGACGATCACGCCGCGCTCGGCCGCGGCGGCCAGCACCGCACCGATCTCGGTGCCCTCGCCGTCCAGGCGCTCGTCGGGGTCGCCGCGCCAGTCCGTGAACATCAGGAGGTCGCCCGGGCCCTGCGAGCGGATCGCGGTGAGCAGCTCGGCGAAGTACGTCCTGCCGTGGACCAGCGGCCGGACGTCATTGCCGTGCGACCAGGCCGCGCCGTCGGGGCGACGGCGATCCAGGCGCGTCGCGGCATTTCCGCGCTCGTCCGCGGTCAGCAGCCAGTCGGAGAGTTCCACTGCACGTCCTTCCCTCCGTACGGCGACTACCCAGTCCGCCCCGGCCCATGCCGCGCGACGGCTCCGTGATCCGTTCGGCGGGCCCCGGGCACCAGGAGGGGCTGCCGGGGCCCGTGTTGTCAGTGGTCGCACCTATGTTCAGCCGTGTCCCGCCGACGTGGCGTGGACGCCCCCCGGTGCAGAGGAGAAGGCGCGTTGTCAGATTGGGAGAGGTCGAGCACGGCACGGGTGATCGCACCCGCACGGCCGCGCAAGCTCGCCAAGGTCCCGTTCGTCGAGCTGGCCGACGGACGCCTGCAAGGCGTGGTGTCGAGCGGCTCGGACATCGAGCGGGTCTACGTCTCGTCCGTAGCGGCCGGCACGTACGCGTTCGCCTGCAGCACCAACAACAACCGGCCCTGCGGCGGCGCGAGGGGCTCGTTCTGCAATCACATCCGCGCCCTGATCGGCGAGGCGGCGCTTCAGTACGGTGCCGAACGCGTCGCCCGTTACCTGAGGGCGGAGACCGCGGGCGCGGAGCCGAACGCGCAGACCATCACCGCCGCGATGGGCGCCGCGCGGCCGCCGCAGGGGGACACCCGGGCCGCCGCCCCCGTCTTCAGCCGCTTCCTGCGCCACCTCGCCTACCTGGAACTCGCGCCGACCACGGCACCGTTGCCGGAGATGCACTGGTTCCCGCCGACCAGGGCGGTGGCATGATGCGTGCCGACCTGCTCGTCGAACCCGTCGACGGTCTCGACGAGGCCCTGGCGGCCGTCGACGCCTTCGACCGGGCCCTGGTGGCCGGACTGCTCCGCCCCCGGCCCGCCGGACTGGCCGGACTCGCCGACGCCGTCGCGGGCACGCCGCTGGCCGCCAGGGTCGGCGAGGCGGCCGGGAAGGCCGCGGCCGGAATCGCCGGCGAGGACCACTTCACGGCCCTCGCCGCGGCCCGCACCGCCCTGCTCGGCTCCGTCCACGACGCGCTGACGGCCCGCGCCGAGGAGGCGCTGGGCCGCCCCCGCGGCGACGCAGCGGTCCCGCCGCCGGGCGCTCAGCAGGCGGCGAACCTGCTCTCCGCCGCCCGGTCCTGGCTGTGCGACCTGGCCCGCTCCGGGTGGCAGGGCATCGACCACGACCTGGTCTCCGGATCGGCGCCGATCGTCTCCGCCCTGCTCCCGGACCCGGAACTGCGCCGCCTGGCCACCCTCCTGGACGGCTTCGCCGCCGAACTCGCCGCGTCCTGCCCGGGTGCGACCCTCGAACGCGTCCCGGTACGCCGCTGGGCCGACCTGTGGTCCCGCGCGATGCTGCTGACGCTGCCCGGCGCGGCCGCCACCCCCGCCACCGGCACGGTGAGCGGCCGGCTGCTGCCCCTCGGTGTCGACGTACAGGAGCACGCGACCGCCGTACAGGCCCAGGTCCACGCGGTGTTGGAGCCCTCCGACGGCGGACCTCCCCGCCTGGTGCGCGCCGGCGTCTCGGCGCCGAAGCCCGACACGGTCGTCGGCGCGGGCCTGTGGCAGCTGCTCCGCCCGCACCTGTCGCTCCTGGCGGCCGTCGGCGAGGGGCGCTCGATGGAACTCGCCGACATGCCCGTCACCGCCGAGGGCGACCTGCTCTGGAGCGACGGGCACGCCCGCACGGGCGGCCCCGCCGACGCCTTCGCCACTGCCCGCGTCGTCCTGCCCACCACGACGGGTGCGGTGACCGCGCCGCTGGACCGGCACCCGGCGCGCATCGCCGTCCCCGTGTTCCTGGACGGCTACACCGCCCGCGAGGAGGACGGCGCCCTCACGTTCACCGTCGCCGGCCAGCCCCTCGCCGTCGACACCGACCGCATTCCGGCCGCCGGACCGCTGACGCCGCAGACCGTCGCCGTGCCCGGAGCCTGCATCGGACTGCTCCGCTGGGACGCGGGCGCCTACCGGGTCCAGCCCCTGGCCGTCGAGACGACCGTACGGAAGAAGCCCGTTGCGGTACACGCCGGGGGATGGGCCGGAGGCACGGCCGACAAGGCGGGCGTCAAGGCCGAGAAGGCCGCCACCGACGCCGTGGCCGTGCTGCGGGAGCGCGCGGGAAGGCTGTTGCGGAAGTGACCGGGAACACGGACGAACGGCCGGCCGGACCCGCCCCCTCGGCGGCCCCCGGGCCGGACCCCGACGAGAACCGCCGCCAGGTCCTGTACTGGCGCCTCCTCGCCCGCCTCTTCGACCCGGAGGAGCAGGCCGCACTGGAATCCGCGAGCCTCGCCGTCGTCGAGGACATCGGACTGCCGCCGGCCCTGCTGGACCCCCAGGCGTCCGTCGACTCCGTCGTGCAGCGCCACCCGGAGCTGGCAGCCGAGTTCGAGGGTCTGATGGCACCCGAACCGCAGGACGCCGGAGCGGCGCGCGACCGGGCCGCCGAGGTGCGCCGCGCGGCCCTGGTGTCCAAGGTGCTGCTGGGCGTCTTCGCCGCAGGAACCGGCACGGTCACCGCGGGGCAGCTGACGCGCTGGCAGTCCGACGCGGCCTGGCTGGAGCGCGCA
The DNA here is from genome assembly GCF_042715295.1 of Streptomyces sp. NPDC058701. Classification (NCBI taxonomy): domain Bacteria; kingdom Bacillati; phylum Actinomycetota; class Actinomycetes; order Kitasatosporales; family Streptomycetaceae; genus Streptomyces; species Streptomyces sp. NPDC058701. The sequence continues at coordinate 18,449 of NZ_JBHXSY010000021.1, forward strand.
CTGGGCGACCTGCGCGGGGGACGCGGCGCGGGGAGCGGCGCCGGCGGGGGAGGCGCGGGCGTCAGCCCCACCGGCACGGGCGGCCGCGCCACGACCCCCCGCCCCGGTCGGCTGATTCCGGAGATCGGCCCGGAACTCGCCGCCATCGAAGCCGACCTCGTCGCGCGCATGCGCCTGCGGGAGGTGCTGGCCGACCCCGCACTCGCCGCACGGCTGACCCCCAGCATGTCGCTGATCGAACAGCTGCTGCGGGACAAGGACAACCTGTCGGGCCTGGCCCTCGCCAACGCCAAGGACCTCATCCGGCGCTTCGTCGACGAGGTCGCCGAAGTCCTGCGCACCCAGGTCGAGAACGCGACGGCGGGAGCCCTGGACCGCTCCGTCCCGCCCAAGCGCGTGTACCGCAACCTCGACCTCGACCGCACGATCTGGAAGAACCTCGTCAACTGGAGCCCGGAGGAGGAGCGGCTGTACGTCGACCGCCTCCACTACCGGCACACCGCCCGCAAGACCACACCGCAACGGCTCATCGTCGTGGTGGACCAGTCGGGCTCGATGGTCGACTCGATGGTGAACTGCACCATCCTCGCGTCCATCTTCGCCGGGCTGCCGAAGGTGGACGTCCACCTCATCGCGTACGACACGCACGCCCTCGACCTCACACCCTGGGTGCACGACCCCTTCGAGACCCTGCTGCGCACCAACCTCGGCGGCGGCACCGACGGCACGGTCGCCATGGCCCTCGCCCAGCCGAAGATCGCCGAACCCCGCAGCACCGCCGTGGTGTGGATCTCCGACTTCTACGAATGGCGGTCCGAGGCGCTGTTCGAGGCCATGGCCGCCATCCACCGCTCCGGAGCGAGGTTCATCCCGGTCGGCTCGGTGACCAGCTCCGGCCGCGGCAGCGTCAACCCCTGGTTCCGGGAGCGGTTCAAGGACCTCGGCACACCGGTGCTCTCCGGCCACATCCGCAAGCTCGTGCACGAACTCAAGACGTTCCTCACCTAGAAAGGCCCTCACATGCCCGACCTGTTGCGCGCCCCCGCCGAGACCAAGTACGCCGAGGAGCTGGACTGGCTGGAGTCGGTCGACGACAACCCCAAACCGTTCTCCTGGCGCCTGTCCCCGAAGATGGTCCGCCTGTTCGTACTGGGCTCCGAGCGGGCCGATGGCCTGGACCGCACGATCTCCCAGAAGTGGTTCGGCGACCGGAGCTTCGTCGAGCGCTCCATCGTCACCCTGGCCTCCGACCGCGGCCTGCTGCTCATCGGCGACCCCGGCACCGGCAAGAGCTGGCTGGCCGAGCTGCTGTCCGCCGCGATCTGCCGCAGCTCCACCCTGGTCGTGCAGGGCACGGCCGGCACCACCGAGGACCACATCAAGTACTCCTGGAACGTGTCCATGGTCATCGCCAAGGGGCAGTCGCGGGAGTCGATGATCCCCTCGCCGATCATGACCGCGATGGAGACCGGAGCCATCGGCCGTTTCGAGGAACTCACCCGCTCCACCAGCGACGTACAGGACGCACTGATCTCGATCCTGTCCGAGAAGTACATCTCGGTCCCGGAACTCGACAGCGACAGCATCGTCTTCGCCAAGCCCGGCTTCTCGATCATCGCGACCGCCAACAGCCGTGACCGGGGCGTCAACGACCTGTCGTCGGCCCTGAAGCGCCGCTTCAACTTCGTCCGCATCCCGGTGATGACCAACAAGAAGAGCGAAGCGGAGATCGTCCGCTTCCGCACCGAGGAACTGCTCCACCGCCACCGGATCGAACTCGACGTACCGCCCAACCTCCTCGACGTGCTGCTGCAGAGCTTCGCCGACCTGCGCGCCTCGGCCGCCTCCGCCGGCAGCGACGACGAGAAGCTGGAGTCCGCGCTGTCGACCGCCGAACAGATCGGTGTCCTGGAGGACGCGATCCTGCACGGCAACTTCTTCGGCGAGCGCGCCCTGACCGCCCGCACCCTCGCCTCCTCCCTCGTCGGCTCGCTCGCCCGGCGCGAGCCCGAGGACCTGGCCATCCTCAACAAGTACCTGCACGGCGTCGTCGAACCGCGCAGCAGGGAACAGGGCGGCGCCTGGCCCGAGTTCCTGGAGGGCGGCCGCGACGCGATCGCCACCCTGTCGTGAGCGGCGCGCACGAGGGGACCTTCGAAGCGCTCCGCGCGCAGCTGCGGCAGACCGCCGCCACGTTCGCCGACGGACCCGACGCCCTGGAGGGGATCCTCCTCGGCATCGTCGACGACGTCGACCGTGCCGTGCGCGAGCCGCTGGAGATCTTCCCCGTCTGCCACCACTCGCCCGCGTCCGCGCTCGCGATGGCCCGCCGCCTGCGCGAGAAACAGCCGAAGGTCGTCTACCTGGAGCTGTGCGAGGACATGGCGCCGCTGCTCACCGAACTGCGCAACTGCAGGCTGCCGGTGGCCGTCCAGGCGTTCGCGGCCGAGATCGACGGCTTCCCCGCCGAGTGGTCCCCGCTGTCGGTGGTGGCGCCGATCACCGAGGCCTCCGCCGAGTACCAGGCCATCGCCTACGCGCTGGACACGCCGGGCGTCGAACTGGTCCTCGTCGACCGCTCCTCGGACCACGTCTTCCAGTGGGACGCACGCGCCGGCCGCACCGGCACCGACGCCCGGCCCCCCGGCCCGGACGCGGCGCCCGCCGAGGAGGAGGCCGCTCTGCACGGCGACGCGGTGGGCGTGGAGCTGGGGGACCTGCGACCCCGCTTCGCCGAACTGGAGGAGCACCTGCTGCGCCACGGCCGTGTCCGGCACTGGTCGGAGTGGTGGCACCAGTACGTCGAGCTGCCCCTCGGCGACAGCGACCACGACACGTACCGGCAGGTCATGCTCCTGATCGGCAGCCTCTTCCGACGCCTGGCCCCGGGCGACGCCCGCCGGGTGGGCGTCGACGAGGACCGCGAGCGGTACATGTGGACCCGGATGCGGGAGCACCTGGCCGCGACCGGCACCGATCCGGCCGACTGCCTCTACGTCTGCGGCGCCTTCCACGCGGCCAGCCGCGTGGCGGAGTTCGGCGTCGACGGCGCCGACACGTTCGCCATCGGCCCGCGCACCGCCACGACGTGGCAGTACGGGCTGATCCCGTCCAGCCACGCGGCGATCGAGGCGCAGTTCGGCCTGGCCGCCGGCTCGGTGTCGATCGCCGCGACGGTCTGGGCCAGGAACGTCACCCGCACGCGCACGGAGCCGTACCGGCTGGCCGGACAGGCGGGCGCGAGGAAGCCGGGGGCCGGCCGCAGGAAGGCCGCCGCGGCGGTCCCCGCACCTCCGGCCGCACCCTCCGACCAGCTGACCGGGTTCCTGCGGCAGCCGCCCGTACTGGACCCGCTGGACGAGGCCGAACTGCTCGGCTGGTCCGTGGAGATCGTGCGCGCCGCGCGCCGCAACGGCTACCTCGCCTCCACCGCCGACGCCATCGCCGTGTTCGAGACGTCGATCCTGCTGGCCGGGATGCGCGACCGCGCCAGACCCACGCCGTACGACTTCCAGGACGCGGCCGTCACCTGCATCGAGAAGGACACCGTGCCCGGCCGGCGCGACGTGCACCGGCTCGTCGAGATCATGATGGGCGGCGACCGGATCGGCCAGGTCGGCTACGACGCGCTGCCGCCCCTGGCCCGCGACGTCCACGACCGGCTCGCCCCGCTGAACCTGAAGCTCCAGCAGCGCGGAGTGCAGCGCGCGCTGCTCGACATCGCCGGCAGCCCGGAGCTGGAGCGGTGCTCCGACGTCCTGTGGATGCTCCGCTACCTGATGCCGCACGGCACCGCGCGGCCCATCATGGGCGAGCGGAGCCTGGGGGAGCGGTCGATCCAGGAGTCCTGGGACCTCGCGCTCGGCACCCACCAGCGCGCGCTCATCGAGCTCGGCTACGAGGGCGTCAGCATCGAGCAGGTCCTGGAACAGCGCCTTCGCCGCACGGCGTACGGGCCGCGGGCCACCGCGGCGAGCGTCCTGGAAGCCGTCGAGGACGCGACCCTGTACCTGCGCAACCGCCGGCTCACGGACGAGCTGGGTACGCGCGCGCTGGACGTGCTGTCGGCCGAACGCAGCGTCGACGGCGCACCGGAGGTACTGCGCCGGGTGCGGCGGCTGCTGGCGTACTACCGCACCTGCGAGCCGGTGCTGCCGCCGTGGATCGAGTCCTTCGCCAAAGCCGGCTACGCGCACTACTGCACCCTGCTGCCGACGGCCTTCACCGACGACGACGCCACCGTGCGGCAGGTGGCGGCGATGCTCGGCTTCCTGTTCGGCATGGAGAGCCTCGCGATGTCCCTGGGGAGCGACCGGACCCAGCTCGAACTCGCGGTCGCCCAGTCGCACCCGCGGGACCCGTCGAAGACGGCGCTGCTGTGGGCGGCCCAGGTCCACCTCGGGCACCTCACCCGCGCGGACCTGCGCGCGACGTGCGACGAACTGCTCGGCAACCCCATGGTGGTCCCCGCCTATCCGCGCTACCTCAGCGGCTTCGTGGACGCCCTGGAGCCGGTGCCCGGCCTCACCGACTTCGTGGTGGAAGCCGTGTCGAACGCCTTCGCTCGGCTCCCGGACCCGGTCCTCCTGCCGTGGCTCCCGACCCTGATCACCACCCTCCGGTCGGACGGCGCCGAGCTGGCCCCGCTGCTGATCCGCGAGGCCGGACGGATCTTCCCCGGCCGGCTCGCCCCCCTGGACGGATGGGTCCCGCCGTGGCGCGCCGGGACCGAACCGCACCCCGCCCGGCCGGCGTCCCGCGCGACGGACCGCAGCGGCAGTGCGCTGCTCGCCGCCCACCCCGTCGCGTGCGACGCGGTGGCGTCCCTGCTGGGGTGCGAGGGGGAGTGGGACACGGCCGGCCCCGGCCCGGGCGGCGCGGCCCTGGCCGCCCGCCACCCGGACACGGCCGCGGCGCTGGCGGCGCTGCTGGCCGGCTGACGGGGCGGGGCCCCGCTCGCGGCGGAGCCCCGCACCACGAGCGGTCCGGCGGTGCCGCGCGCGGTCCGGGCGTGCCGCGCGCGGTCCGGGCGTGCCGCGCGCGGTCCGGCTCCTGCCGGTGCCCGGATTCCCGAGAGCACCGGCAGGAGTGCCGGGAGCGCCGCAGCGTCGGCTACTGCTTCGGGTCGGTGACCTCGACCCGGGACGCCCACCGTCCGCTGACCGTGTGGTGCACGACGTACGGGCCGCCGGAGACGGCCGTGCCGCGTGCCAGTTCGTCGAGGATGTGCACGTCGACGGCGACGCCGTTGATGTGGCTGATCTCCTCCGCGAGCACGTCCCTGACGTACGCGTCCGGGTCGGCGCGCATCGCGGCCCGATCCGCCTCGTCCAGTTCCAGTTCGAAGACCTCGATCTCCCGCGTCTCGACATCGCCGATGCGCCGCACGTTCGCCATGGCCGGGTCCTTCCGGTGAGGTGAGTGGTCCACCAGTGTTCAGCGACCGGCGGTGGCATCGGCGCAACCAGGTCGCCCGCACCGGGGACGAGCCCCCGTTCGGCTCACACCCGGTCCCGGAGCGCCGTACGTCCTGCGCGGTGTACCGGATGCGGCGGGCGAGCGAGTGCGGGCGGGTTCGTACCTTCGCAGTACTCGATCAAGGTGGCCGTGTGCCGAAAGGGTTTGTCATGAGGTCGGATGGCGACGATGATCCCCCCATGACGACCGGAAAGGGCCATGCCCTCTAGGCGCTCCGCTCCGCTCTCCGCCGCTCGCGCCACCGACCGACGCTCAGCGCAGCGCCCGATGGCCGTGACCGCCCACCCAGGAGAGCCCGCCCGTGCAGAAGACCGCCCTCGTTGCCTACGCCCACCTCCCGCGATCGCACCACGACCGCCACGTCCTGACCAGTACCGTCGACCCCTTCGGCGCCGCCCACTGGCTGCTCACCGAACGCGCCCCGCAGCCCCGCGGCGAGGCCCAGCCCTTCGACGCGCTGATCGTCTCCGTCCATCCGGGCGGCGACGTCGAACTCACCGAGCTGAGCGCCGTGCGGGCCCGCTGGCCGCGCCTGGACCGTCTGCCCGACGGCAGGTTCGTCGTCGCCGCGTCCCGCGCCCGCCGCTACGAGGACGCGGACCAGGTCCAGATCTTCGACGCGCTCGGCCGGGAGGCTTCGTCCTTCTCCGTCGGCGATGCCATCGAGCACCTGCTCGTGGACGAGGCCGGCCACATCTGGGTCGGGCACTTCGACGAGAACCCGGCCGGAATCCGTCGCTGGAGCGCCACAGGCCGACTCGCCTGGACATCAGACGGCGCCCGCCTCCCCGGTCTCTTCGACTGCTACGCCCTGAACGTGTCGGGCACCGCCGCCTGGGCGTGCCCGTACACGGACTTCCCGCTCGTCGAGATACGCCCCGACCGCCTCGACCGGCCCGTGAGGGTGTGGGCGAACCGCGTACGAGGCGCCCATGCGGTGGCCGTCCACGACGAGCGGGTCGCCTTCTACGGCGGCTACGGCGAGGAGCGGGACCGACTCGCCCACGGAAAGCTCACCGAAACGTCCGTCGAGCCACAGGAAGTCGGCCTGCTCACCCTGCCCGATGGCCCTGTCCCTGGCCGCCGACGGGTCGTCAGCCGAGGAAGCAGGATCTACGTCCAGGCGGAGCCGTTCACCGCGTGGGGCGTGTTCGACCTCAGCAGCTGATACCCAGCACTGGAAAGACCCTCTCCCCCCGGTCACCAACCATGCGACGGACAGTCCCGCAAGGAGCCTGCCGCCCTGGGAGCATCGTGCCGCCGTCCTACGTCCACCGCATCACCAAGTACGACCCCGCCGACCGCGACGAGCGCGGCTGCTACACCGGCGCCGAGGACGCGGTCAGCGACCACGGGCCGGTCGAAGCGGCCTACCTGGCTGCAATCGCGGCCTTCGCGGAGGCCTCGGGCATCGACCGGCTGGAGATCCGTGAGCCCTCGGTGACCGGCTTCGTCCACCTCGGCGTGGAGGCGCCCGTGGGACACGGCCTGAACGGGCTCTTCCCGCCCGACCTCACCGGCTTTCACGACGGGGCCGAGGTCTCCCTTCCCGTGGCTCTGGAACTGGTCCGGGCGATGCTCCGCGACCAGGGCGCCTGGTGCCGGCTGGAGGCGGAGGACGTGTTCACCGTGCACGTCGGATGGGACCAGTACACGTACGTGGGCAGCCATCGGCCCTGCCCGGAAGCCGTGGCCCGTACACGGGAACTCGGCCTCTTCCCAGAACCGCTGACGGCCTCGCCCTACGCGGCGGAACGCGAGGAACGGGAAGTGACGGAACCGGCTGACGAGGACTTCTGGGCGCGCGTGCGCACGGAGCCGGCCTCACGGCAGACGGTGCTCCTGGAGGAGGCCTACGTCCTCAACGCCGCACGCTGGCACCGCCTCACGCCGGAGAACCTCGACGCGGTGCGCGCCGGTCTCGGGCCACGAGCTCTCCTGACCGTCTGGCCCGACCTGACCCCAGACGTCGGCGCGGTCCTCGCCGCGCTGCCCGAGGCGGACTCCGTGGAGTTCGTCCGGGAGGCGCAGGACGGGACGATCAGCCACGCGATCGTCGACGACACCGAGTACCAGCAGCTCGCCGCCCTGGTGGCCGACGCGCGGGCGGCCTGCGCCCTGACCCTGTCCCTCGACGAACGCCACCCGCTGCTCCACGCCGTCCTGCCCGACAGCGACGGCGTGCTGCGAGCCCGGTGGTGACCCGGTCCACGCCGGATAACGGAACCCGCGCGGCCGATGCCATGTCACGGCCTGCGCGGTGGAGACGTCAGACTCGTTCCAGAGGCCGGTGTGGCCCGCTGGGAAGCTCCACGTCGATCGTGTCGCCCGGGCGCACCGCGCCGCCCTCCTTCACGATGCTCATGATTCCTGCCTTGCGCACGATGTTCCCGGCTTCATCACGACCGACAACCTGCTTCAGCAGCCCGTCCTGGAAGTGGTCGATCTGCAGGCAGGGATTGCGTAGGCCGGTCACCTCCAGCACTGCGTCGCCGATGCGCAGCAGCGTGCCGACCGGCAGGCCGAGCAGATCGATACCGCTGGTGGTGATGTTCTCGCCGAGGTCACCGGGCACCACCGTGAATCCCTCCGCACGGACCTCGGCGAAGAGCTCTTCATGGATGAGGTGGACCTGGCGCAGGTTCGGCTGGTTGGGGTCCTGTGCGACCCGGGAGCGGTGCTTGACCGTCACGCCGGCATGTACGTCACCCTCCACGCCGAGCCCGGCGAGCAGCGTGATGCTGTCCCGGTTCGGCTTCGTGAACGTGTACTCACAGTTGCTGCTGACTGCCGTCACTATCCCGCTCATCCTCGGAGCCCCCTCCTGAATACCAATGATCAGCCACGACCCTAACCCTCGGGCCTGACCTCGCGCCGAAGGATCCCGCAGAGTGTCGCCCTATCCGCCAGGGCGTGCTCCAGCGCCGGGCTCGGACGAGCCCGGCGCGGCGGCCTCCGCCCTTCCCCTGGCCGGGTGCGTTGTCGCGGCGCGCTTCAACCTCGTGCCGGGGCCACAGCCGCGCGCCGTAAACGGTGGTTCCGGTGGAGAGGTAGCCCTGGGCGGTATAGGCCCGCACGGTGCCCGGGCTGATGCCGAGGATGACGACGGCGTCCTCGGCGGTGAGTAGGTCGTCGGGGTGCTCGCCGTCGGGTAGCGCGGGATCGGCTTGCCAGCGAGGTAGGCGTCCGCCTGGGCCAGGCTGTAGATCAGATAGCGGCTTTCGGGGAGAAGGGTGGGCACGTGTTGGCGGAAAGCGGGAGCGTTGCGGCGGCGCCAGGTGGCCAGGGGTACCCCGAGCCGGCGGGTGATGTCGGCCTCGTTGATGAACGGCTGATTGCGGGGGATCACGTCGTCTCCTCGGCACCGGCTGCTGCTGTGCCGTGGGGGCGCGGCCTATAGGCTTGCCGTGCAGGCTGGTTGGTTTTCCGGGCCTGGACGTTGTACGAAGCCGGCGGTGTGCCGGGTCGCTCCCAGAGCGACCCTCCGCCGGCTTCGGCGTTTCCCGGGAGCACCCGCGAGAGACGGATTTAACCTCGCAGCATTTGGGGTCTTCGCAGCACGATGTGGCGGAGGATGGCCGCGGCTTCGTCCGGGTTGTGGTCGAGCCAGTCGGTGAGGTGTTCGCGGACGACCTCTTGGACGTAGACGGCTGCCTCGGGGTTGCTGAGTTTGGTTCTGGTGCAGCCTTCGAAAACGGGATGGGTGAGTTTCACGGAGACGACCGCGGTCAGGCCCTCGTGGATGGCTTCGGCCGTGATGTCCTCGTCGTGTGTGGACAGATGCCGTTGACGGCGCGCGTAGTCGTTGACGAGGTCCGTGAGTGCGGTACGGAAGCCCTGTTCGTGTGCGCCTCCCTCATGGGTGCGGGTGCTGTTCGCGAAGGAGTGGAATCCTCCCGTGGAGTAGGTGTTCCACTGCATGGCGACCTGCACGAAGATCGTCGCATCCTCGTCCTCCGACTCGAAGGCGATGGCGGGGGAGTGGACGAGGCTCGGGGGGTAGGGGTTGAGGTGGGCGACGTAGGTCCGTAGGCCGTCCGTGTGGTGGTAGCGGGCCGGGCGCTCCGGACGTTCGTCGGTGAGTGAGATGGCCAGGCCGCCGTTGAGGAAGGCCAGTTCCCGGAGGCGCTGCGACAGCGTGGCGAACGAGTAGCGAGTGGTCTCGAAGATGTCCGTGTCGGGCAGGAACGTAATCGCGGTCCCGTGATCGCCCGTCTCCTCATGCCTCGTCAGGGGAGTGAGGGGAGTGCCCTTCTCGTACTCCTGGGTCCAGCGGTGGCCGTCTCGGTGGACCTCGACCGTGAGACGGCCCGACAGCGCGTTGACGACGCACAGGCCTAGGCCGCTGATGCCGCCGGACACCCGGTAGCCAGTGTGGGGCTTGGTGCCGAGGGACAGCTCCGTCAGTTCGCGTTCGAGGGCCGGCTTGCCGGTGGACTCCTCCACCTCGACGGGCAGGCCCCTCCCGTTGTCCGCGATGCGAATGCCGCCGTCCGCGGTGATCGTGACGTCGATGGTGTCGGCATGGCCGGCAAGGTGCTCGTCGACGGCATACGTGACGGCCTCGAACACCATCTGGTGCAGGCCGCGCTCGCTGGTCGAACCGATGTACATGCCGGGGCGCCTGCGTATCGCCTCGCAAGCCTCGAGCACCTGGATGTGACTGCTGCTGTACCCGTGCCCGTCCCCGCTTGCAGGTTGACTGGGGCTGTGGGACTCGGTCATGAAACACCCTCCTGGGACGTCCTGAGCACCTGTGTAACCGGGCGTCACCGAACCCGCCGAAGCTGCTTCCACGCCGTAACCAGTGCAGGTGCATCCTAGGTATTTGGAGTTGAATATGCAGGTCAGAGCCTACGTGGTGAGGTTTCAGGTGGTCGCGTCCGCGGCTGCCCCGAGGCCACCGTTCTGGAGGGCCGCTGCTGGGAACGGAGCAGCGTGAACGCCTCGCCGGAGGCGTGTTGGGGGCATTCACAGCTGTGCCTAAGGTGCCCTTTCCCGCGGATTTTCCCGCAGGGCACAATGCGCCACTGCGCCCAGGTACTTGTCGAAGTCGTGGCCACGGTCAGCGAACAGGTGTTGCGGGCGGTGACGCGGCCGTCCGCGCAGGCCACGAATGTGCGGGATGGCATCGACGAGCGGCATCCGCTGGGTGACATCGTGCCGGTTGCCGCCGGTCAGTGACACCGCGAGCGGTGTGCCGTGCCAGTCGACGATGACGTGGTGCTTGCTCCCGGGGCGGCCCCGGTCGACCGCGGAAGGACGGTATGAGCTCCTCTTTGAGGGTGCGGAGGTGCGAGCCGTCGATGGCACAGTCGTCCATCTCCAGCAGGCTGGCCGCCGTCCGCAGCTCGGTGACGATGGCAACGTGCAGGCGGGGCCAGACCCCGGCTTCGGTCCAGTCCCGCAGACGCGCCAGGCAGTGACCCCGGAGCTGCCCACCTCCCGACGTGGCACGTCGCGCCAGCTCACCCCCGCGCAGAACCAAGATGATGTCTGCCAGCGCGATGCGGTCGCATGTGCGGTGTCGTCCTGCGTACCGACGCCGCCGCTGCGGAGGGGCCGGCAGATCGGAGTAACGCGGGTCCATAGGTCCTTGGGCACAGGACGGCTGATCACGTCCGGAAGCGTGGCGGAAGATCTCCGTTGAGGTGGGTCGATTGACCCGTCAAACTCGCCTGATGAGTCAGAGCGGACAGCCGGGAGCCTGGGACGGCCCCTTCTATCGAGTCCATACAGAGCACTTCGAGGCCGCGTTCGTGCCGAACGCGGGTGAGGACCTGGAGACGGTGGACAACGTCGACGTCTTCGTTGACCTCCCGGACGGCTCTCGATGGAGCGCAACCATCATCACTCTCGCCCAGGTCGAGCTTGTGATGAAGAGGTGGGAGGCAAACGGTGAGGCTCTGGGAGGGCGCTACTTCTGGGTCTCGGACGGCCTCATCGTCCGCGATGCCGGCATCAGCAGCATGACCCACGTGCTCATCGGCCTGGTCGAGAACGATGAGTTCTCGCAGGTCCTTCAGCGGCTCGACGGCTGACAGGGTCCCGCCACGACCGCGAGATGATTCTGAAGCGATCAATAAGTCATTGCAGACGCAGGACGGGCGACGGGGCGGGAACGATGGGGGACACAGGCAGCTCCTGACGTACGGTCGCTGTGCCGATCAGGATGACGGTCCCAGCAGCCTCGGACGATCTCCCTGTGGACAGAGGACGGAGCTCTCCCTCTCCATCTGGATGGGATGAATCTGTGACTTTGGTATCCACTTGGCTCCTTTGACGCGCAGCCGGCCACGGGTCCGTCGTGCACCCTCGACGCGCGCGTCGCAGCTGCCCGCTCCAACTTCCGCTTCCAAGACCGCCGCGTCGCCCGCCTCGAAGCCCGCCTTACCGGACCCGGACCACCGACCTCATCCCTGTCGGGCCGGGCCCGCGAATGTCAGTGCTGCGGGACATACTCGTGCCGCGGCGCCGCTCGGGCACCGCCATACGAGGGGAGCACCATGGCTGAGGTGCTGGTTTTCCATCATGGGCACGGGCTGACCGCCGGCGTTCGGGAGTTCGCCGAGCGCCTGCGACGGGCCGGACATACCGTCCACCTTCCGGACCTGTACGAGGGGCAGGTATTCGACAGCCTCGAGGAAGGCATGGGTTACGCAGAGAACGCCGGGTTCGACACGATCACCGCGCGCGGAACCGCCGCCGCCGAGGGACTGTCCGCAGAGCTCGTCTACGTCGGGTTCTCGCTCGGCGTCCTGCTGGCACAGAAGCTGGCCCAGACCCGCCCCGGCGCAAGGGGCGCGCTGTTGCTCGAGGCATGCGTCCCCGTCTCGGAGTTCGGCGGCGCCTGGCCCCAGGACGTCCCGGTCCAGATTCACGGCATGGACGCAGATCCGTTCTTCGCCGGGGAGGGCGATGTGGACGCAGCCCGCGCCGTCGTCGGGACCGCAGTGGACGCCGAGCTGTTCCTCTATCCCGGCGACAGGCACCTGTTCACCGACAGCAGCCTCCCGTCCTATGAAGAACAGGCCGCAACGCAGGTCGACCTTCGGGTGCTCGGCTTCCTCGACCGCATCAAGTAGAGGGGTCAACAACCTGTGCCTGCCCGCTGTTGATCACGCGGCCCGGCCACAGTCCCGGTGGCTGGCCGGGCCGTCCCATGAGACCACCCGTTCTGCCGCAGCCTCGCCTGAGCGGCCTCCCGCACGGCTTCGTCCTGCGGTCGATGCGGCCCTACGAGAACCACTCGGCGGCCTCCGGTTAGCGGTTGGCGGTTCCCCCGGACGCGGCCCTCTGCGGCCGTCAGACAGCGATCAGGGGTGGCCTGGCACGGGGAGGATCTGCGGCGGGAGTACCTGTCCCTGCTGGCGGTCATGATCACAGGGCGCATGGACCACCGCCCGGTCGAGATCCCCGTTCCCGGCGGCCGGTCGAGGTGACGGTCATCGAGGCCGGCCCCGGCGATGACGGGGCTGCTCGGCAGGCCGCCCGTCACACCGCCGCCCACCGGAATGACGAGCAGAAGTCCCGCCGCCGGGCTGGAAGGCATCGCCCGCGCGAACGGCCTGAGCGTCCGCTGAGGGGCACCGGAAAGGTACCGCCGCACCGACGCCGTGCCTGTTCACCGCCCGACCGGCCGTGACCGACCCTCTGATGAATCGTTTATCCATATCGTCGCGTCAGTGCACGACCGCTCCCCCCTTGCGGTGGCCGCGACTCCTGGCCCCGGGACACCCCCCTGTCCCGGGGCTTCGCCGTAGCCTCCACCGACGCCGTGCCGGGTTGCGAGGGTGCGGCCGATTCCACAGGGGAGTGGGAGTCCCGCAGTCAGCGCAGGCGGAGCTGCCCCGCAGTCCCAACCTGAACGGTTCTGCTGAGCCTCGTCGGCTTCGGTCGGCTCACGGTGGGCGCAGTGCGTCGAACCCGCGAGTGCTTGGACTGACTATTCACATCTGGATCATTTGTCTAACATGGGAGGGTGGGGCCCGCTGGGCCGCGAGGTTCAGCAGGCACGACAACGCGTCAAGCGAGGAGAAGCCGGAACCACCCATGAACGCCGAACCGCACTCAGCAGTCGCCCTCCCTGCCCTGTACGACCGGTCCGGAAGGCGCTATTCCCTGGACGACCCCCGCTGGCGGGGCGAGGACGGCAGCCCTCTCGCCGTCAGTGCACTGCCGGGCCTGCGTCCCGAACAGATCGACACCGCCGAACGGTCCCTGTGGCGTTACGCCGCGGCTCTGCCCGTCCCGGCCGTCCGCCGGGTGAGCCTGGGGGAAGGGTGTACGCCGATGGTCCCGGTCGACTGGGGCGGCCGGCGCGTCCACTTCAAGCTGGAGTGGTTCAACCCGACGTCCAGCTTCAAGGACCGGGGCGTCTCGGTGATGATGTCTCACCTCGCGGCGCACGGCGCCGAGCGCGTCCTGGAGGACAGTTCGGGCAACGGCGGTTCCGCGGTCGCCGCCTACGCCGCCGCTGCCGGGATCCGTGCCAAGATCATCGTTCCCGCCGCCACCTCGGCGGCCAAGATCCTCCAAGCCCGTGCCTACGGAGCCGAGATCGAGCTCGTGGACGGCACCCGCGACGAGGTCTCGGACGAGGCGATCCGGCAGTCGCGTCACATCCCCTACGCCAGCCACAACTGGCACCCCATGTTCCTCCAGGGCACCAAGACCATCGCCTACGAAATGTGGGAGTCGCTCGGCTTCACCGCGCCCGACAACGTAGTCCTCGTGGCCGGGGCCGGCAGCAACATCATCGGGTGCGACCTCGCGTTCGGTGAACTGCTCGACGCCGGGCAGATCGACAGGCGCCCGCGCCTGTTCGTCGGGCAGCCCGAGCACTGGGCGACCATCGCCGACACGTTCAACGGCATCGACCCGGCCGGCCGCGGCGAGCGGGTGCCGACGATCGCCGAAGGTGCGTCCATCGCCCACCCGGTCCGGCTGCCCGAGGCGGTGGAGGCCGTCCGCCGCTCCGACGGCGCCGCCTACGCCGTCTCCGAGGCGGAGATTCACGCCGCGGTGCGCGCCCTGAGCGCGCGCGGCTTGTACGCCGAGCCGACCAGCAGCGTCGCCGCGGCGACCCTCGATCACTTCATTGCGACCGGAGGGATCGCTCCGGACCAGACGACCGTGGTCGTGCTCACCGGTGCGGGGCTCAAGTCCGCCGAGAAGATGGCCGCGGTGTTCGCCGGACCCGGTGACGACGCGCAGGAATCGGGCAGCACGCGATGACCCACTCCACCGGCCGACCGGATGACGAACGCACCGACCAGCCCGCCGTACCGGCAGACGAGGGCTCCGTAGCGGAAGACGAGCACCTCGTGCGGGAAGCCGAGCGCATCGCTGTCGCCGTCGGCCGCATGTTTCCAGGTCTGTGCGAGGTCGTCCTGCACGATCTGCGCCGCCCCGACAACGCCATCCGCACCATCGAGAACAACCTCTCCGGACGACAGGTCGGCGACTCCGCCACCGAACTGGGCCTGCGCCGGATCGCGGACCCTGACTATCCCAGCGTCATCCAGAACTACAGCAACCAGTTCCCCGACGGGCGCCCGGCCAAGAGCACGTCGATCGGCATCAAGAACGCCGAGGGACGGTACGTCGCGGCCCTGTGCCTGAACCTGGACGTCAGCACGCTGTCCCCGTTGGCCCTGACGCTCGCCAACCTCGTCGCCCCCGATGCCGAACACCGGGGCGAGACCACGGAGACGCTGCGCGACCGCTCCGGACGCGAACTCCGCTCGGCCATCGACTCCTTCGCGGCGCAGCACTCCACCACGCCGCGCGGCCTCACCCGTGACCGGAAACGCGAGCTGGTACGTCGGCTGCACAACGAGGGCTTCTTCGAGACCCGGAGCTCCGCGCAACTCATCGCGGGCCAACTCGGCGTCTCCCGGGCGACCGTCTACAACTACACGAAGCAGCCGGACCGATGAACGGCCTGAAGCCGGATCCCCCTCACTGAGAATTCCGGCGCATCACACTGGTGTCGGTGAACCAGGCGAACCCGTCCGCCGCCCGGTCTTCCTCCCCGCCCTCCGTCTCGAACGCCGACACCGCGGGGGCCGGGGGCTTGTCGGCGAGGTCGGGCAGCAGCAGTTCGACCCGTACGGTTGCGGACGCGCGCTGCTGGGCGACGAACTCGTCGATCTGGGTCCGGCAGGCGTGGTCCAGGTGCGTCAGGGCGGTCAGGTCCAGGCGCATGAGGGGTTTCCCGGCGGCCGCGAGCGCTTCGAGGGCCTCCAGCAGCTGCGGGAGCCGGACGAAGGTCGCGCTGCCCGTGACGGTCAGCACCGCCGTCTCCGCGTCGGCCGTCTGCCGGAAGGCCGTCCGTGACATGCGCAGCACCGCCAGCAAGGTCCCGGCCGCCAGTCCGACGAGTACGCCTTCCAGGAGCGCCGTACCGAAGATGGCCAGCGTGGTGACCGCCATGACGGCGGCTTCACCGCGGTCCTGCTCCCACAGCGCGCGGAACTGCTCCGGGGCGAACAGCTTCCATCCGCTGTGCACGAGGACGCCCGCGAGGACCGTGATGGGGATGAGGGCGAGCAGGCCGGGGAGCAGGAGCGCGAAGGCGAGGAGCCACAGACCGTGCAGGGTGCGCGAGAGCCGTGTGCGTGCGCCGGCCTGGACGTTGGCGGAGCTGCGGGCGACGACGGCGGTCATGGGCAGCGCGCCGAGGGTTCCGCAGACGGTGTTGCCGATGCCCTGGGCGAGCAGTTCGGTGTTGTAGTGGGTACGTGGCCCGCTGTGCATGCGGTCCACCGCGGCGGCGGTGAACAGGCTCTCCGCCGAAGCGATCGCGGTGAAGGTGAGGACGGTGGCGATCACCGCCGGGTCCGCCAGTCCCGCCAGTTCTCCGGGTCCCGGCAGGTTGACGGAGCCGAGGAGGTCGCCGACCTGGAGGGTCTTGATGTCGACGCCCGGCAGGGCGGCGACGCCCATCCCGAGGACCACGGCGACGAGAGCGGCGGGCACCCGGTTCAGCGGGCCCGGCACCTTCTTCCAAAGGAAGCTGAGCAGCACGGTGACCGTCCCGAGCGCGGCGGCGGCGAGCGCGTCCGGCGTGCCGATGGTCCTGGTGACCAGTCCGGGCAGCCCGAGCAGGTTCTCCACCGGGGTGCCCGGCGCTTTGGAGTCGGCCACGGCGTATGCCTGGCCGATCATCAGCGGCAGTCCGATCCCGGCGAGCATGCCCTGAACGACCGCGACCGAGATGGCCTGGAACATCCGGCCCAGCCGTACGAGCGCGAGGACGATCTGGAGGAGGCCGGTGACCAGCACGATGACGCCGAGCATCGCCAGTCCGTGTTCCAGTACGGCTTCGGCGACCAGGGCCGCCAGGCCGGCTGCGGGCCCGCTCACCTGGAGCACGCTCCCGCGCAGGAGGCCGACGACCAGCCCGCCGACGATGCCGGAGACGATGCCCAGCTCGGGCGGCGCGCCGGATGCCACGGCGACACCGATGCACAGCGGGAGGGCGACCAGGAAGACCACGAACGAGGCGGTGACCTCCGTGGCGAGGGACGCGCCGCGCAGTTCGGCGACGAGTCCCCGCGCCGCCGCCGGCGCGGTCGCGGGAGCGGATCTGGCAGCGGCTTCGGGAGCCGGGGCGGACGGGCTGCTGGCGTCGGTGTCAGCAGCCGTGGGACGTACGGTGTAGCGGGGACCGGAGCGGCTGGCGGGACGGGCGTGCCGGGCACGTGGTCGGGGCGGGGACGGTAAGGACATCGTGGGGGACTCCTTCTGCGGGCCGGAGGCGGGGCCGGAAGTGGGCTCGGAAGCGGGGCCGGAAGCGGGGCCGGGCGGTCAGTGGGGCGCGAAGGTGCCGTCCTCGCCCAGCTCGTGGAGTGCGCCGGTGTCGACGCGGTAGTACCAGCCGTGGAGCCGCAGCAGGTCGTCGTCCAGAAGGCCGCGGACCACGGGGTAGGTGCCCAGGGTCGCCAGCTGGTGCACCACGTTGAGCTGCACCAGTCGTTCGAGCGACTCGGAGTCGTCCGGCGTCCGGGACGTCAGCGCGGGGCGCACGAGGGACAGCCACGCGTCGACTCCGGGGAGGAGCGAGAGGTCGCGTCCGGAGGCGAGCGCGTCCATGGCTCCGCAGTGGGAGTGGCCGCAGATGACGATGTCGCGGATGCCGAGCACGTTGAGGGCGTACTCGATGGTGGCCACCTCGCCGGACACGTCGGCCGCCCAGCGCGGCGGAACGATGTTTCCCGCGTTGCGCAGTTCGAAGATCTCGCCGGGGCGCGCTCCGGTGATCAGAGAGGGAACGACACGGGAGTCGGAGCAGCTGATGACGAGGGCCTGCGGGTCTTGGCCGTCGGCGAGGCGCCGGTAGGTGTCCCCGGCGTCGGCGACCTGCCGGTGGAAGGAACGAGCGTGGTCGAGAAGGGCCTGCACGAGTGGTGTCCTCCTGGGTCGGGTCGGGTCGGTACGGGGTTCCGGCGGCACGATTCGGCACCCCTGGTGACTGGGCATGCGGCGGTGCGGCGGGGTGCGGCGCGGTGACCGGGGACCGTGTGGACGACCCTAGGAAGGTCTCTTCCAGGAGCAGGCCAGCGGTTGGTTAACGCCAGGCCAGCGGGCGCCCAGAATTTCGTCGCGGGACGGTGTGAGGTATCGCTCGAAGGGCGAAAGCGGCGGCGTGGGGCGACTGGCCCTGTTGTACGGTGCGGAGTCTCGAACAGCGTTTCGGGACTCGGCAGTTGGAACATTCCGGCCCCGTGCGGCGCGTCGCGCGCCGATGGGGAACCGGAAGGACGGGAACGACACATGCGGGTGCTGCTCATCGAGGACGACGAATCCATCGCCGAACCGCTGGCCGAAGGGCTCTTCCGCTACGGACTGGCGGTCGACCGGGTGGCGACGGGCGGGGCGGCGCTCGCCGGGCCGTTCGGGGACATCGTGCTGTTGGACCTCGGCCTGCCGGACATGGACGGCATCGACGTCTGCCGCCGGATCCGGCAGGTGTCCCACGTGCCCATCATCATGCTGACCGCCCGCGGCGAGGAGGCGGACCGGGTGGTGGGGCTGGAGATGGGGGCCGACGACTATCTGGCGAAGCCCTTCAGCATGCGCGAGCTCATCGCGCGGATCCGCGCCGTGACCCGGCGTACGCGCGCCGGGGCGCAGCCCGCGCCGCACACGTCTGTGCCGGCACCCGCCGTGCCGCGGCCCGGACACCCGCACCTGGGCGCCGGCCCGGCCGGCCACGCGCCGCGGCCGGATGCGCTGGTGGTGGACCGCCGTACCCGCCAGGCGTGGGTGGGCGACGTCCTGGTGGCACTGACGCCCAAGGAGTTCGACCTGCTGGCGCTGCTGGGCGAGGATCCGGGCGCGGTGTACTCGCGCCAGCAGATCCTCGACCAGGTATGGGACCCGCACTTCCACGGACCCACCAAGACCCTCGATGTCCATGTGGCGGCCCTGCGGCGCAAACTCGGCGATCCCGCCTGGATCCACACCGTACGCGGGGTGGGGTTCCGCCTCGTCGTACCCGCCTCGCGCGGCTGAGGGGCAGGACGCGCCATGACCCGCCGTCTGCTCCTGGGCTACCTGACGGTGGCCCTCCTGGTCCTGCTGTGCCTGGAGGTACCCCTCGGCATCGTCTACGGCCGGGCCGAGCAACAACGTGCCACCCGGGCCGCCGAGGACGAGGCCGAATCGCTGGCCGCGTACGCCGCGGTCTCGCTGGAGGGCGGCCGGACCAGTGCTTTGGAGGACCGGGTGGCGCACTGTGCCGAACGGATCGGCGGCGAGGTGGCCGTCTTCGACGCGTCGGGCCGTCCCGTCGCCTCGTCCCGGCCGCTGACACCCGATCAGGTCAGGGACCTGGCCGGGACCCGGGAGGTACGGTCGGCGCTGCGGGGACGGGCGGCCATCGATGACCGTACCGCTCCGGTGGGGGGCGGGGCGCGGGTGCTGGCCGCGGCGGCGCCGGTGCCGCTCGGCTTGTCCCGCTACGGTGCCGTACGCGTGACCCTCCCCACCGACGCAGTGCGCCAGCGGGTCCACGGCGTGTGGCTGACCCTGGCGGCGGCGGGCCTGGTAGCGCTGACAGCCGTGGCGGGAGTGGCGTTCTGGCTGGCCCGCTGGACGAGCCGGCCCGTCCTGGAACTGGAGCGGGCCACGGCCCGTCTCGCCGAGGGGGACCTTTCCGTGCGGGCGACCCTGGCCACGTCGACCGGCCCGCCCGAGGTCCGGCGCCTCGCGGTCACGTTCAACGAGACCGCCGCGCGCCTGGAGCACCTGCTGGCTTCGCAGCGCGCGTTCGCCGGTGAGGCCTCGCACCAGCTCAAGACACCGCTGGCCGCACTGCGGCTGCGCCTGGACAACCTGGAGCCGGACGTGGCCGCCCCCGCGAGGGGCGGTCTGACCGCGGCGGTGACCGAGACGGACCGGCTGGCCCGGATGGTCGAGGGGCTGTTGGCGATGGCACGGCTCGACGAGAAGGCCGTCACCCGGGTGCCGGTGGACCTCGACCGCATCGCGGCGGAACGCGTGCAGACCTGGAGCCCCGTGTACGAGGCGCGGGGCTGCCGGCTGGCGCTGGGGGTGGAGCACTGCGGGCAGGCCTTCGCCGTGCCCGGCGCAGTGGAGCAGATCCTGGACAACTTGCTCTCCAACGCCCTGCGGGTGTCCGGGCCCGGCTCCGTGGTACTGCTGGACCGTCGGCGCCCCCAGCCGCCGCGTCGCGGCCACCGCGAACACCGGACGCAACACGCCGAGCTGCACGTCATCGACGAAGGCCCGGGGATGACTGCCGAGCAGCGGGAACGCGCCTTCGACCGGTTCTGGCGCGCGCCGGGCTCCACCGAGGGCGGCAGCGGCCTCGGCCTGGCCCTGGTGCAGCGGCTCGCCGCAGCCGGTGGTGGCCACGTCGTCCTGGAGACGGCCGCCCGGGGCGGCATCGACGCCGTGGTACGGCTGCCCGCAGTCCCGTCACACGGCGGACCGGGACCGACGCCCGGTCGGGGCGACGCGCTCCGGCAGTGGCCCACCCGGAGGACCGTGCCCGTCCCCCGCCCGCGCTCCAAGCCGCACAGCGGCGTCCGGCCGTGAGCGGGTCCTGGCGGGGGCCCGCGTAGGCCGGGCGGGAGCGGGCTGCTGCCGCGGCAACGGCCGGTTCGGCCACCACCGCGGCCCGCTTCCCCATCCGGCGCCCCAGACGTTCTGCAACAGCCTTTGGTCAGGCGGTGCGGTGGTCCTGCCGGGTGACGCCGGCAGCCGCGGTGATGCCCAGCTCCAGGGCAGCGAGTCCCGTGGCGAGCGCGTGGCGGCTGTCGGGCGTCATCGTGTCGAGGGCCCGGGCGAGCGTCTGCTCGCGCTTCTCCCGTATCTGGGCCAGATGGCTTTCCCCGGCGGGGGTCAGGCGCAGGGTGAGTTCGCGGCCGTCGCTGAGGCAGGGATGGCGGCGCAGGAATCCGGCGGCTTCCAGGCGGTCGCACAGGCGGGTGACGGAGGGGCCGGCCGCGCCGAGGAGCTGGGCCAGGGCCCGCATCCGCAGACCGGGCTGACGGTCGACGAGGAACATGAGGCGCAGCTGTGTCGTGGAGACCGGTGATGCCGTAGCGGCCTGGCGGGTGTTCTCGTAGACGACGTCGAGGAGTTCGGCGATGGCGCTGACCGAACGGGCCGCGTCCGGGGTGATGCTGGTGGGCCCGGAGGCCGTGGTGGGCATCTGCGTTCCCTTCGCGCGGGCGGGCCGCCCGCGAGTGCCGGTCAGGTGGTGGCGTCCGGTCCGCTGGAGCGGGCCGGTATGGATTCCTCCGAGCGGGCGGACCGTCTCTCCCTTGCGGGTGATGCGGAAGCTTTGCCTGCGCTCTGGCCGGTCAGGTGGTTCAGGGTACCGGTGACCGTCAGCATCCGGTCCAGTTGCACGGGCCGGTGGTCGAGGTGGAGGCGTACGCCCGCGGCGCCGGTGAGGCGGCGGGCCATCAGCAGGACCGACAGGCCACTGGAGTCGACCGAGGCCACGCCCGCGCAGTCCACGTGCAGATCGAGGGGGGCGTCCGGCTCGGCCAGGACCGCGCCGACGACGTCCAGCAGGGCGCCGGCGTCCTGGTGGCCGAAGTCTCCGTGCAGCTCTATACGGACGGCGTCGTCCGTGTCCACGCGCGTCAGGCGGAGCGGGCCGGGAATCTCGATCATTCGGCAGCTCCCATGACGGAGATCGGGGTGGACGGCAGCCGCCGGGTGGCGGAGTGCAGGATGTCGGTGGCCCGCGGAAAGTCCTTCAGCTCCCGACCGAGGATGTCCAGGGCGTGCGGCAGGCTCTGCGCGGGAACCCCGCGGGCTTCGAGGATGCGGGCCGTCCACAGCAGGAAACGCGAGAACAGCTTCTCGTCGCCGGTGTAGAGCGCGGTCCCGAGGAACTCCACGACATGGGAGAGGTCCTCGGCCGTGCGCTCGCGCTGCGCCTCGCTGTAGCCGCGCATCGCCGGGTACTGCTCCTCCAGCCCGGTGAAGACGGCCCGTACGAGCTGCGGGCGGGTGCGGGTGACGAGGGTGTACTCCTGGTCGGCCAGGTGCGGCAGGTCGTCGATCGGCTGGTGGTCGGGCTGCGGCCGCGGCAGGGGGTGACGCTCCAGCCGGTCGGCGGCCGTGCGGGCGTCGGGTGCCCAGGCGTCGGCGCCGAGCAGGCGGGCGTACTCGCCGTCGGGGCCGAAGGCGGCTCCGCCGACCAGGACCGGGGTGCCGGCGGCCTGGCAGGCGGTGATCGTGGCGTGCGCGGTCGGCAGCCGGGTCGGTATCGAACTCGACAGGGCGACGACGTCCGGCCCGGTGCGGTGGATGTGCGCGACGAGGTGCGGCGTCGGGACGTGCGCGCCGAGGTAGTCCACGTGCCAGCCGCGCAGCTTCAGGACCTCGGCCACGAGCCGGGCCGGCAGGCCGTGCCACTCGCCGTCCACGCACGCCACCAGGACCCGCCCCCGCGACGGCTCCGTACGGGAAGCCGTGTGTCCGGCGACGACGGCGACGGAGCGCTCGTTGATCGCGGTCGCGGCGTGCTCCTGCGCGACGCTGATCCGGTTGCCGGCCCATGCTTCACCCACCCGGCGCTGAGCCCGGGCGATGACGTCGAGCAGAACCTGCTCCGGATCCGCGCCGGTGTCCAGGGCCTGGCGGACCACGGCGGCCGCAGTCCGCTCGTCGCCGTCCAGGACCGCGGCCAACAGCCGCTCCAGCAGGTGATCGAGTGCTGCCGAGCCCGTCAGAACGCCCATCACGTCGTGAACCTGCCCCTCGTGTGCCCGTCCACGGCACTGAGGTGATTGGTCCGGGGTGCGGAGATCACCACCACGGCCATGTCGTCGTGGCTGCCGGTTCCGACCCATTCGGAGGCGAGCATCTGCACCCGCTCCACGACCGCCTCCGCGGGCATCCCCGCACACTCCGCCAAGACCCGCTGCAGCCGCGCGTCGCCGAACATGGCGCCGCCCATCGGCCCGCCGCGGGCCTCGGTGATCCCGTCCGTGTAGAGCACGCACGTCTCGCCCGGCGCGAGCGTCACCTCGGCCGTCAAGGCGACGACGTCGGGCAGGGCACCGACCAGCGTGCCCTGGGTCGCCGCCTCCTCCACGCGGCCGTCGGCGCGCACGATCAGCGGCGCGGGATGGCCGGCGCTGGTCAGCCGCAGCTTGACAGCGTTGCCTTCACGGGCCGCGGAGGCCAGCACCATGGTGGCGAAGCGGGCGTGGTGCGTGCTGAGCAGCGCCGTGTTGAGCAGGTTCAGCATCCGCTGGTGGTCGTCGGCCATGGGCAGCAGGGCGTGCAGGGTGTTGCGGATCTTGCCCGTCATCACCGCCGCCTCAAGGCCCTTGCCGCACACGTCGCCGAGGACGACGAGCGAGGCGTCGCCCTCGACGGCGGCGGGGTGCACGTCGTAGAAGTCCCCGCCGATCCGTTCGTGGTCCAGGGAAGGCCGGTAGCCGCCCGCGTACTCCACCCCCGACACTTCGTGCAGGGACGGGGGCAGCAGGTCCCGCATCAGCGTCTCGCTGATCGACGCCTGCTCCGCGTACAGCCGGGCCGCCGACATCGCCGCCCCGGCCCGGGCCGCGAACAGGCGCGCGAAAACCTCTTCCTCCTCCGTGAACCCGGCTCCGCCGGCACGGCGCAGCAGGACCAGGGCGCCCGCGGGAACGCCGTGCCCGGGCAGCGGGGTGATCACGATCGACCCCACCGTTCCGAAGCCCTCGGGGACCAGCCAGGCCGGAGCCGTCGCGGGATCGATCCAGCGGGACGGCACCGGCGGGAACCCCTGCAGTGCCTCCGCCAGCCCCGGAACGGCCTCGGGGCGAGCCGCTACCCGGGAAGACACCGGCATCCCGCCGTGCAGGCAGGACACGATCGGCAGCTCACGGCCGCGTGAGGGGGCGATTACCAGGGCCGCGTCGGCGAGGTGCTCGGCGGCCATCTGCGCCGTGACGTCCATGCACCGCTCCAGGTTCAGCGAGGACAGCAGCAGGTTCGACGCCTGCCCCAGGAACGCCGTGCGCTCCCGCTCGATCCGAAGAGCTTCCCGGGCCAGCCGGCGGTCGGTGTCGTCGACCAGCCACCACACCACCGTCCCGTCCTCGCGCACCGTCGGATGCGCCTCGTACGAACGCTCACCGACCGGGCCTTCGGCCACAGCTCCCCGGCCCGCGTCCGCGGCCGGCGCACGGCAGGAGGAGTGCGCCGAGGACAGCCACGCGGGAACCGTGTCCGCCAGCGCCTCCCCGACCCGGGCCTCGGGCAGGAGGAGCCGGGCAACCTCGTTGGCGGACACCAGCGTTCCCTGGTCGTCGGCCACAAGCACGGGATAGGGGGCCTCACTCCACGGCGCGCGCGCCGCAGCGACGGCTTCCTGGGTGGGATTCACCAAACGATAAGGGCCCGCTGGGCGAACCCCTCACCTCATAGACTCGAAGAAGACTACTTGCCTTGCGGCAACCATCCTCTATCCGTCAGCCCCTGGCAACCGCCACCCCCTCACCTCGCTGTCCTCCACCCCATGCGGACCAGCGGTACACGCCTCCTCCACATGACGGAGAGTGAAAGCTCTCACTGCCCGACTGACAGCGAGTCCGGCACCCCTCGACTCCCGGACGCCGCTGACCCCTCCGCCCCAGCGTTCACACGGACCGTGACCGACCTCTCCCGGATGTCCTTCGCGGACTCCTCCGTCCTCCACGCCCTCCTCGAAGCCCGGAAGCGTCACACGTCAGCGGACAGGACGCCCGTCCTGGCCGGCCCACCGCACCTCCCGGTAGCCGCCCATTCGAGGTGACCAGCACCGGGCCCGTATTCCGCCGTGCGAACGGCGTCCGGGACGGGATGACATGCTGACGGCTACAGACTCAACCGAACCGGTATGCGTCCGCATAACCCGAAACACGCAGGGCAGGCGATAGCAGCATGAACCCGCCCGAGGCAGCCGACGAGATTTCCGGCCCCGACCGCCGCCAGAACGGCGACCGGCCGGCCGCCCCCACATCCGCGACCGCCCGGCGTGTTGTCAGCGAGCTCCTCACGGACGCGGGAATCAGCCTCGACAGCGTCACCGCTGCCGACGCCCTCCTCATCACCTCGGAGCTCGTCACCAACGCGATCCGCCACGGCGGCGGCGTCATCCACTTCCATACCGCCATCGAAGACGACGCCCTGCACGTCGCTGTCAGCGACCCCAGCCCCCACCCTCCCGTTCCCCGCCCCACCGGCCACGGCACCCCCGGCGGCTACGGCTGGCCCCTCATCCAACGCCTCACCGAACACATCGACATCACCCCCCTCCCCGACGCCGGCGGTAAAACCATCACCACCGTTCAGCGCCTGAACTAGCCCGACACCACCCCCGACGCCGAGCGGCGTCCGGGCGAAGCAGTAAACAGCCAGACGGGCACGCATGACCGATGCAGAAGCCGAAAAGGTAGTCGCCACCAGAATCGCCGCCTATTTCGCCGCAGTACCTTCGAACGATCTGAATCCCGCCTACCTCGCGCGGGAAATCCTGCGAGTACTGGACCAGGCCGGACTGATCCGCCGCCGCGACCCGAAGCCTCCCCACTACCGGCCCCCGGGGGAGCAGCACGTCGTGTCGCTGCCGGACCTCAACGACGGAGCCCGTGTCATCATCTGCACCGGCGAATTCGACCAGCAGTCACTCACGGCCATCAGCAAGGCCGGCGCCGCAGCCACCAGCGACCCGACCATCCGACGCGTCGTGCTGGACGTCAGCCGCATCACCTTCGCCGACTCCTCCATGCTCAACGAGATGTTCCGCCTCCTGCGCACCAGCCGCCTCATCCTCGTCGGCCCCCTGCCGCGCACCCTGGACCGCGTACTGGAACTCACCCAATCGCGCGCCCTCTTCCAGATCGCCGACAGCATCGAAACCGCACGCACCCTGTAGACCCGCCCGCCCACCCCGAACCGAGCCCGATCGGGCGCCGGCGGCGAGCGACAGCCATGCCGGTCAGCCGCACGATCGGCCGTACGGCTTCCGCAGCGGGGCGTGGGAAAGCTGCTTCAACCGCTTGTGGGCCCCGGGAGGGGGCACGCGCGTGGGATGAGCACGTTGGACGCACGGGTGTACTGCGGCGACGACGGCCACTGGGCCGGTCCGTTGCCCGGACGCGCATATGTGCCCCTGCTCGGCGGTCCCCTCGACGGCCAGCTCTTCGACATCACCGGCTGGTCCCGGGATGAACGGGCAGTGGGCGCGCTCCTCATCACTGACCGAGGCCTGTTCGGACCCGGCGGACGGGCACTCTACAAGCCCTCCGAAGCCGACCCCGACGGCCCCTTCCACTGGGACAGCGACACCCCCTGACCCTTTCGCCACCCTGCGCAACTTCGCCATGGCCCGGTGCAACAGCAGGCCGGACACCGCTCAGACCTGCCCGGGACGACCTTCTGCAACAACCTTCAGGAGGAGTCCGCGCCGGCCAGGTCCTCCGCCCGGGCTTGCCCGCGGAAGGCCGCGGGCGGCAGGCCGTAGGCATCGCGGAACGCCCGGCTGAACGCGGACGCGTGCCGGAAGCCCCGCCGGGCGCCGATGGCGTGCACGGGCACCCCCTGGTGCAGCGGATCCGCCAGGTCCTGGCGTGCCCGCGCGAGCCGCTGGCGTTGAAGGAAGGCCGCGACCGTTGCCCCGTCCCCCTCCTGCTGGAACACCCGGTGGAGATAGCTGACGGAGATGTGGTGGGCGGCGGCGATCGCGGCGACGTCCAGCAGCGGATCGTCGGCGTTGTCCCGGATGAAGGCCATCACGCGGAGCGCCAGGGCGCGCCGGTGCGTCTCCGGGGTCAAGGACCGGTCCGCTTCGAGGACGCCGGCGAAGAGCGAGGCGACGAGATCAGCCAGTACACCGCTCAGGCGCGGGCCCTCGGCCGGCCGGTAGGACCGGCTGTCCTTGGTCACCTGGTCGAGGAAGGTGGCCAGCAGGGCCCCCATTCCCTCCCGGGCCGAGATGCGCTTGCCGATGACCCGGCCGGCGGTGTGAGGGGGCAGCGGCAGCTGCGCCTTGGGTACCTCGACCCCGATGATCTCCACGGCATGCGGGCCGGAACTGATCTCGAACGGCCGTGACGTGTCACTGGTGTGGATGTCGAACACACCGTGCACCACGGTGTCCTTGCCCAGGGTGACCGCTCCCGCCCCCCGTTTGATCAGCGAGAGGTGGAACGCCTCGGGGTCTGACCTCGCTATCAGCTTCGGTGTGCGCCGGAAGGTCAGGGGACGGCATTCCATCGGATAGACCGTGATCCCGCCGAGTGAGATGACGCGCTGGTTCGCCCAGAAGTCGGCGGCGTGCTCGCTGCGCATCTCCATGGGCGCATGCGTCTGCGACATCAGGGCCCGCCAGCTCTCGAAACGGTCGGCGGGTGCTAGTTCCGCGCTGCGGAACGTTCTCTCGGGCAGCATGATCACCGGTTTATACCGGCCGTGGCGGCCCGCGCAACAGGAGCCGGGGCCCCGGGGTGCGGGCGGCGGGGCGACTCTCCGTCAAGACACTGTGCACGCCAGGCCAATGCGGGGTGCTCCGGGGCTTGGCAGACTGGGCGCCAGAGAGTCGGTGAGGGAATGGGAAACCGGAGCCCCTCCGACGACCGGGGCCCTCTCGCGGTCCCGGCACTGAGCTGACGCCGCCCGAGGACGGGGGTTTCGGGCGGCGTCAGCTCAGTGCCGGGACCAGACGCCGCGTTGACCGAGGGCGCCTTGTCCACGATGCCCGAGGCATGGTGCGTGACGCGATGCTCCCCTCCCCGGCCTGGCCCGACATCGGCCGCGCTGGGACGGCACCGTGCCGCCCGGGGCCAGACGCACGGACCGTCCCGGCGGTTCACTCCGGCAGCGTCCGACTCACCCGCCCCGCCCGGGACCGCCGTTCACGTGGTGGCACGGAGCCGGGCCGCCGCGGCCTCCGCCTCGCGCACCACGCGGTCGGGCTCGACGCCGACGAGGCGGCCGCCGAGCTTGAGGGGGCGGCCGCCGACGAAGACCGCGTGGACGTTCTCGGGGCGGCCGTTGAAGACGACCTGGTTCACCCAGTCGAATCGCGGCGCGAAGTTGAGGGCGGCCGGGTCGATCACGATGACGTCGGCGCACTTGCCCGGTGCCAGCGAGCCGATCCGGTCCGCCATGCCGATGGCCTCGGCTCCGCCGATCGTCGCGATCCGCAGGACGTCGTGGACCTGCGGGAACACCGCGGGGTCCAGGGCGCGCGCCCGCTGGAGGCCGATGGCCGCCTTCATCAGCGCGAAGACGTCGGAGGTGTCGTTCGTGCCGCCGTCCTGGCCCAGCCCGACCTTGACGCCGCGCCGCGCCAGGTCCGGGAGCCGCATGATGCCGGAGGCGAGGCGCATGTTGCTCAACGGGCAGTGCGCGACCCGCACATCGTGGGCGGCGACCGCGGCCAGCTCGTCGTCGGTCAGGTGGACCGCGTGGTTCATCAGCAGGCGCGGCCCGAGTGCGCCGATGTCCGTGAGGACGCGCACGGGATCGTCCGCGTGCTGTTCGCCGCGTTCGAGGACGTGGCTGTTCAGCATGACGCCGAGGTCCCGGGCGATCTCCCAGTGGAGCCGGTTGAGGCCCTGCAGCGGCCGCGCCGCGTGCGTGGCGACCTGCGCCGAGGCGAGCGGTAGCGGATCGATGAGCTCGCGCTTGGTCCGGGCGATCAGCGGGGTTCCGCGCTCGTCCTGGAACATGGCGTACGCGAACCGCACCCGCGTGTCGGTGAGGGCGCGCACATACTGCACCGTCGTGTCGTACGGGAGGGCGTCCACCCAGTCCACGAGCGTGGTCACGCCGGACTGCACGGAGTCGAGGGCGCCGAGGCGCACGAAGCGGTACATGTCCGCCGGCGTGATCCGCGAGAACGTCGTCCGGTTGCAGGCGGCCAGCCAGCCGAAGAGGTCGCGGTCCGCGCAGCCGCCGCGCATCGACGACTGCCACAGGTGGGTGTGGACGTCGACGAACCCCGGCATCACGAGCTTTCCGGCGGCATCGATCACCTGCGTGCCCGGCGGCGTCGGCAACCCCCGCCCGACGGCCGTGACGAGCCCGTCCGCCATGAGGACGTCCGCGTGCTCGACGCCGCCCAGGGGCCCTTGGCCGGCCGTGGGGTCCATGGTGAGCACGAGCGAGGCGTTCCTCAGCACGGTCGCCCGGCCCGCGGGTCGTCCCGCCGGAGGTTCGGCCCGCGGCGCGGTGCGGCCGGCTCCGGCGCCGCGGTCGGTACCGAGGAGGAAGGGTGAGGTCGCGGCCAGTCCGATGCCGGCCAGCACGCCGCGGCGGCCCGGTCGCGACGGGGGTGGTGGGGCCGGAGGGGCCGGTGGAGGGACGGTCGCATCCGGGAGATCGGTCCGGGCCGTAGGGGGAGCGGGGGCTGTGGCGGAAGCGGGGGCGGGACACCCGCCGTACGGGTCCATGTGGTGTTGCCTCCCAACGAGCACGCGTCGGACAGCACTTCCCGTCGCTGACGAGACGTCAGGATGGAACGGGGAAGGTAGCTGAAGCGTGCGGCAGGGGAGCGGCGTTGCGATAGAGGCGCGTCAACATTTTGTGGAATTCGGCTCCGCGTACCGCCGGTCGCCCACCCGGCGCCCCGTCCTGTCCGGAGGTCCGACCGGGCCGGCCCGCCGGCTCAGCCCGAGGTGTGTGGACGCAGGTGGCCCGAGCCGGCCGGGTCGGTGTCGGGGTGCGGATCCGGCCGGCCGGGCGGGTGGAAGCAGGCCGTGATGGTCTTGCCGCCGTGGAAGGCGTGGGCGTCCCACCGGTCGGCGAGGGCGTCGACGATGGCGAGGCCCCGGCCCGAGACGGCTCCCTCCGAGGCCTCGCCCGGCGCCGGAAGGCCGGGGTCGGAGTCGGCGACGCTGACGTGCAGGCACTGTCCGTCCCAGGTCAGGACGAGTTGGGCGCTGCTG
The DNA here is from genome assembly GCF_042715295.1 of Streptomyces sp. NPDC058701. Classification (NCBI taxonomy): domain Bacteria; kingdom Bacillati; phylum Actinomycetota; class Actinomycetes; order Kitasatosporales; family Streptomycetaceae; genus Streptomyces; species Streptomyces sp. NPDC058701. The sequence goes on from NZ_JBHXSY010000021.1 coordinate 48,346, forward strand.
TGCGCGTGGACGTGCGCATTGGTGACCAGTTCGGACACCGTCAGCAGGACGGAATGGACGACATCGGGGGCGTCCTCGGTCCAGTTCAGGGACTCCAGGTGCTCCATGCTCCACCGGCGGGCCGATCCCGGCCCTCGATGGATGGGGAACGACCTGGCCCAGCCCACCGCACGGAGCGACAAGGCACCCACCTCACTTTCCTGGTTCCGGCCTTTTCGGCACGTGTTCCTCAGGTCCGTCCGGCCCGGTGGCGGGCGTGTTGACCGCTCCCGCGCTTGACGAGCAGGAGCGCCAGCAGCATCGGCGCGATCAGCAGGATCATCGTTGCCATGGTGGAGTCCTTCCTCGCGGACCGTTACCTCTGCGCGTGTGACCCCTGGACCGCGGTCGAAACCCCCCTCGGCGGCGCGCGGCCCGGCGGGGCGGGGCGCCGCGTGTCGCGGCGGCCGAATTCCGCGGTACGGGGGAGCGATTGAGTCAGCGCTCTTGTGGTGCGGGTCCCCGGCCGGGCAGGCTCGGGTCATGAACACTGCCAGGCACGCCAGTGAACAGCTCATGAGCTGGCCTGCACTCAGCGAAGGCCGCACCCCGTGCGGCACTGGACTCGGCCTCAACGCCGGTTCACAGGAGATCGTCCACTTCCACGGCGATCACGAGGCTGACGTCCATCTGACCCGCGCGATGATCGCGAGGCTGGAGCCGGCCCTCGCCGGATCCACCGCGGTCCATCTGCGCACCGGGTCGGAGTGGGTGACGGTACGTCTGGACATCGACTCCGACATCGACCTGCTGGCCACCCTCGTCAGCGCCGCGCTCCAGGCCGCAACCCGGGCCGAGGCGGAGCCGGACGTACGGGGACCGCGGCGGGCACCCTGTACGCGGCAGGGGAGCCCCGCGCCCGTCATCATCCGGCACCCGGACGCCCAGGACGTTCCGGACGACGGGCCGGGCGCGCGGGGCTGCTACAGGTAGCGGCGGATGGGGAGGACCGCGGCCTCCCGGGCGCGCTGCAGCACCGAGCGGCGCTTCCAGCGGCCGGGGCGGATCAGGTCGCTCGCCTCGAGGTCCTCGTCGTAGTGCGCGTCGAGGGTCGCCGTGAACTCGGCGTCCATCACGGCGAGCATCACCTCTTCGTCGTGGTCCAGCGACCGGCGGTTGAAGTTCGTCGAGCCGATCAGCGACACCACGCCGTCCATGGTCACGATCTTGGCGTGCATCATGGTCGGCTGGTACTGGTGGATCTTCACGCCGCAGGCGGTCAGCGCCTCGTAGTGGTGCTGACCGGCCAGCTGGCACACGCGCTTGTCGGTGTGCGGCCCGGGCAGCAGGATCTCCACCTCGACGCCGCGGCGGGCGGTGGCGCAGAGCAGGTCGATGAAGTAGGTGTCGGGGGCGAAGTAGGCGGTCGCCAGACGCACCCGCTCCTCGGCCGATTCCAGGACCACCCGCATCAGCGTCTGCATGTCCTGCCACCCGAAACTGGCCGAACCCCGGACCACCTGCACGATGGCGCCGCCGCTCGGTTCGTGCGTGACGAAGCGGTCACGGTCGTCGAACAGCTCGGTGTGGCACTCCGCCCAGTTCTGGGCGAAGGCCGCGGCGATGCCGTCGACGGCCGGGCCGCTGACCTCGACGTGGGTGTCCCGCCACTCGCCGGGGTTGCGCGCGTTGCCGCACCACTCCTCGGCGATGCCGACGCCGCCGGTGAAGGCGGTCTGCTCGTCGACCACCAGGACCTTGCGGTGGCAGCGGTGGTTCTGCTTGAGCGGCGAGAGGTAGAGCGGCTTGCGGAACCACGCGACCTCGACGCCCGCGGCCCTCATCCCGTCGAGCAGGTTCTGCTCTATGAGCCGGCTGCCGAAACCGTCCAGCAGCAGCCGCACCCGCAGACCGGCACGCGCCCGGTCGGTCAGGGCCTCGGCGAACTGCCGGGCGATGTCGCCCCTCCAGTACACGAACGTCATCATGTCGACCGTGTGGCGGGCCGAGCCGATGGCGTCCAGCATCGCGGCGAAGATCTCGTCCCCGTTGCGGAGCGGCCGCACGGTGTTTCCCTCGGTCGCGGCGATGCCGATCAGCCGCTCCAGGCGCCGGCGGATGCGCCGGATCCGCTCGTCCGCCGTGCGGCTGCCCGCAGGCGGGGCCAGTACGCCGCTGAGCTGCTGTTCCCCGTCGATCATGCCGCGCGCTCCTCGGTTCGGGTCCGTTGCCGCCCAGGACCCTATCCGACGCCGACGGCGACGGTCCCCGGCTCTTCCGCGGGGAGCGGGGGCGGGCCGGGGACCATCGCCGTCCGGTCAGGCGGCGGCCGAACCGGCCGGCGCGCCCGCTGTCGTACGGGGGGCCGGGGCGCAGGGAGCGGCCGCCAGCATGTCGTCGGCGGCCGCCAGGGCGTCCTTGATGTTCCGGGTCGCAGTTGCCACGCACAGCGTGAACGAAACATTGTCCAGCTCGAGGCGTACCTCGGGGGAGTCCTCGAGCGCCAGGGTGATCCGTGCGTCGGCGTATCGGGACAGCAGGCCGCGAAGGACGGCGGGGGCGGGCTTCAGCACGAGACTGCCTTTCTGCGGGGTGTGATACGCAGTTGCCCCGCTACCCCGTGTGCATGCACGCGGGACGGAAACCGGTCCGCGGTGGAGCCGGTCCGGGACTTCGGGCCCGCCCGCGTACGGGCCGTTCAGCCCGGCTCGTACGGGATTTCGACCCGGCCGGTACGGGCGGAAGCCTCTGTGCCGCCCCCCACCCCCTGCGCTTCAGTGGAACGTCGTGCCCCCGACCAGACGGACGGACAGCCCGATGCGCCCCTCCCTGCCCGCAGCCCACCCGCAGGCCGCCCGGCTCCTGGTCGACCTCTCCCACGGGGCGGAGGAAGGGGGCATGATCCTGGACGCCGACGCGCGGGTGTGCGCACTGCTGGGCATCGAGGCCGACGCGCTCCTGTCCGGCACCTTCGCCGACCTCGCCCCGCCCGGACACGCCGGGTCCGCCGTCCGCCTCCTCACGGACGCCGCCGAGGCGGCCCCGGCGGGGCACGGTCCCGTTCCGCCCGTCGCGAGAAGACCGCTCGTCCTGCGGGGGCAGCGGGAACCGGTCCTGTGCGTGGCCTCGGCCCGCCCGGCCGTGGACGGCGCCGGCCGGACCACCGCCACCGTCGACCTGGCCGAACCACCCGGCCCGGGCTGGGAGAACTGGGCCGTGCTGCACGCGGCGGCCACGCTGCGCGGGCAGTCGGCGTGGGTGTACGACGAAACGCACGACCGGTTCCGCTGGATCGACAACGCGCTGTCCCACAGCCGCCGCCGGACCTCCGGCGACCTTCCCCTCCAGGCGGTCCTGGACGAGCTGCACCCCGACGACGTGGACGAGGTCACCCGGGCGTTCCGGGCGCTGAGGCGCGGCGAGACCGACGTGACGCACATCAGCTTCCGCCACCCCGACGGCGAGGGCGGCCACCGCTGGCTGACCTCCATGTCCGGCATCCTGCGGCTGGGGTTCGACGGGCCGCGCCAGATCGTGGGCTCCACCGCCGACACCACCCTCGCGGTGGAGCGCCGGCAGTCACTGGCCCGGGAGCACTCCCGGCAGAGCAGGCTCGTGCGGGAGCTGGCCGCCGCGTTCGTCTCCGCCAAGACCGAGGAGGAGCTGACCGAGGCGATCCTGCACAAGGTGGCGCCCACCTTCTCCGGTACGGGCACGCTGCTCGCGTTCGTGGAGGACGAACGGCTGCGCGTCACCTTCGGCGACGGCATCGACCCCGCCATGGCCCGCTCCCTGCACGGAATGCCGCTGGACGCCCCGAAGCCGCTGGCGCAGGCCATCCGTACGGGCCGTATGGAGGCCATCGACTCGCGCGAGGACTACCGCGCCACCTGGCCGCGCGCCCACCACCTCCTGGACGCGACGACCGCGCAGTCCTTCCTGATGGTGCCGTTCGCCGCCGAGCCGGGCAGGCCGCTGGGGGGCTGGGTCATCACCTACGACCGCCCCCACGCCGTCACGGAACCTGAGCGCACGCTCCTCGGGGTGACGGCGGAACTCGCGGGCCAGGCCTGGGCGCGGATCCGGCTCAGCACCGCCCGCCTGGAACTGGCCGGCGCACTGCAGCGCGACATGCTGCCCGCCGCGCTGCCCCCGATCGACGGCCTGGAGATCGCGGCCCGCTACCTGCCCGCGCACGAGGGGCTGGACGTGGGCGGCGACTGGTACGACGTCATCACCTTCCCCGACGGCTCGGTCGCCTGCATCATCGGGGACGTCCAGGGCCACAACATCCAGGCCGCCGCCCTCATGGGACAGGTGCGGACGGCCATGCACGCGTACGCCTGGCAGGACCCCTCCCCGGACCGGGTCCTGCAGCGCACCAACGAGCTCATGCTGCAGATGGGCGCCCCCGGCTTCGCCACCTGCCTCTATACCCTCCTCGACCCGCGGGGCCGCGTCCTGTCCGCGCGCGCCGGACACGTACCGCCCGTCCGGTGCGGGCCGGCCGGGGCCCGGGTCGAGGAGACGGCGGGCGGCCTCCCGCTGGGGGTCCTGCACGGCACGCGCTACCCGCTCTCCCGGGGCACCTTCGCCGAGGGCGACACGATGGCCCTGGTCACCGACGGGCTCGTGGAGGGCCCGGGCATGAGCCTCGACGACGGCACGGCCCTGGTCTGCCGGACGCTGGAGACGACGCGCCACGGTTCGGTGGACGAGATCGCGGACGCGCTGATGGGCTGCGCCCGCGCCACGCGCCACCAGGACGACCGAGCGGTCCTCGTCGTCCGCCGCCCCCACCCACCGGAGACCACGTGAAGCAGTCGGGACCGCCCGGGCCGGCGCGCGGTACCGGCATCCGCTCCGGGACGCACGGATGCCCCGGCCGCCCGGGGGCGGTCGGGGCATCGTTCACGGGTGGGTCAGGAGCTTTCGGCGGTGAACATCCAGGCGTGCTTCTCGAGGTCGCCCGTCAGGCCGATCAGAATGTCCTCGGTGATCGGGTCCGGGTCGCCGGTGGACTGGATGCGCTCGCGCATGCGGGTGATCACCGCGCCCAGGGCGTCCACCAGGATGCGTACGGCGTCGGCGTCCTTGATCAGGCCCTCGGGCACCCCGGCGATGGCGCTGGTCGACGCGACCGTGGCCGCACGCCCGTCCGGGGTCACGCCGAGGGCGGAGGCGCGCTCGGCCACGACGTCGGAGTGGGTGCGGGCCGAGGCGACGACCTCGTCGAGCTGGAGGTGGACGGACCGGAAACGGGGGCCGACGACGTTCCAGTGGACCTGCTTGGCCACGAGGGCGAGGTCGACGAGATCCACCAGCGCGCCCTGCAGCGCTTCGCCGACGGTCTTCAGGTCGGCATCCGACAGGGCACTCTTCACGACGGACACGAGGTTCTCCAATGTGCGGTGTCCCCGGTGGAGAGGTCCGGCGCTGGAGCCGGGCCGTTCCGCGGAGGAACAGGATTTCCAAGACGAAGCATCGCTTACCCGGATCGCTCCGGCTAAAACGGATCTCCCGCGAAGATCAGCGCCCGGCGCCCGGCGCGGCGAGGCGAGGCGTGCGGTACGGGACGCCGGCCTCCGGGTCAGTCCGGCCAGGTGCCCGTCAGACGGCGGACGCCCGTCGCCCCCGCGCGGTCGACGGCCGCCTTCACCACGGCGAACACCGCGCCCTGGAGGGCGGCCGCGAGCAGGATCTCCCGCCACGTGCGGTCCTCGTCGGTCGCGTCCGGGGCGTCGTCGTCGTTGCCGACGACCTTCCAGATATGCCGGACGGCCGCACCGGCCGCCATGCCGCTCGCGATGCCGAGCAGGAGGCCGACCGGCCTGTAGGCGACCTTGGACGTGTTCATCGGTTCCTCCTCCGGACCCGGCGCAGCACGGCGATCGTGACCACCACGCCGACCGTTATCAGCGCGGTGCGGTGGCGGCGCGCCACCGTCGCCGCGACCCGGGCCTGCTCACGGGCCTGCTCGGGCGTGTTCTCCTGGACCTTCGCAGCAACCGCCAGCGCCGACGCGGTGAGCTGGTCCCTGGTCTGCGCCGCCGTGTCCCGTATGGTCTCCGGGGTCTTGTCGTGCGCCGCTTCCGCCACATGGGCGGCCGCCTCGTGCACCTGGGACTTCACCTGTGCGGTCCTGGCCCGGATCTGCGACTTCACCTCGGCGGTCTTCGCCCTGGCCTGCGCCTTGACGTCCGCCTTCGCGGCAAGGGCCTCCACCGTCTGGCCCAACTCCTCCCGGGTTCGCCGTACTTGCTCGCGCAGCTCCGCAGGGGTGGGTGCGGGGTGCTTCTGGTCGGCGTGGTCCTCGCTCATCGGTGTGCCCTCTCCTTGATCTCGGCCACGTCGGCCTTCACGCTCCGGATGGTCTGTTCGGGGCCGTCGGGACGGCAGGGCCGATCTGTCTCTTCCCCACCGCCCCGGGCGCCGCCGCAGTGGACAGCACCGGCGCCGTGATCGGTGCCCAGGCCCACCGGGGCAGGCCCAGGGCCGGGGCCGCTATCGCCGCAACCTCCGCCGTGCCGCTCGACGGGGCCGTGCGCGGACGGGTTCGCCATGAGATCGCCTTCCGGTGCTGTCGTCATGGCGCGCCTACCCCAGCCGCCGCGGGTCAGTCGCGGCAGGGTCCCCGCGTTGCGCCCCGCGTCGTGCCCCGCACGGGCCCGCCGCAGGCCGGCGGCGTTCGCCGGGTCACCCGTACGACGGCGGACGGTAGCCTTCCGGGGGTCCGCCGGGCAGGCGGACGTGAGGAACCCCGGAACCCCAGGACCTGTGGCGGCCGCGGAAGAACGGAGGCGGGATGGGCATCACCGAGGCGGGCATCCGCGGCGCGCGGGCCGAGCAGGGCTCCGCCGGGGCGCCGGGCGGAGCGGTCGGAGAGGCCGAGCTGCGCCAGCTGCTGACCGGGCTGACGGCCGTACGCGACGGTGACTTCGGGACCCGGCTGCCGTACGGGGCCGACGACCTCCTCGGGGAGATCGCCACGGTCTTCAACGGCATGGTCGACCAGCTGTCCCGGTTCACCTCGGAGGTGACCCGTGTCGCCCGGGAGGTGGGCACGGAGGGCACGCTCGGCGGCCAGGCGGTCGTCCCCGGGGTGTCGGGTACGTGGGCCGACCTCACCGAGTCCGTCAACGCGATGGCGGGCAACCTGGCGACACAGGTCCGCGACATCGCCCAGGTGGCGACGGCGGTGGCCCGCCGTGACCTGTCCCAGAAGATCGACGTGGACGCGGGCGGCGAGATCCTGGAGCGTCGTGGCCGCGGTCAGCGCCCCGGACGCCGCCGCGGCCCTGGCCGCGGAGCCGTTCCACTGCGTCGTGCTCGACCTCGGCATGCCCGAGGAGGAGTCGGGCGGACTTCCTGGCCGCCCTGGAGGGCGACGCGGCGCTCGCCGGCCTCCCCGTACTGGCCCACCGCAGCCGGCGGCCCGGCTCTCCGGCGGAGCCCGCGCCGCACCGGCCCGCCGGGAGGCAGCCGCTGGGGCTGGTGGCCGGCCTCGACGAACTGCGCGAGCGGATGGCCTACCACCTCTCCGTCGAGCAGCCGGGGGACACGCCCCGGTACGCGCGGACCGAACCCGGTGATCCGACCGTCCCCGGCGCGCAGGCGTTCCTGGGCTCCGACGCCGGGCCGGCCGGCCGTACGGTCCTCGTGGTCGACGACGACGCCCGCAACCTCTACGCCATCAGCGGGATCCTGGAGCTCCACGGCATCGACGTGCTCCACGCCGCGGACGGCCGCCGCGGCATCGAGGCACTGGTCCGGCACGCGCACGTCGATCTCATCCTGATGGACGTGATGATGCCGGAGATGGACGGGTACACGGCCACCGCGGAGATCCGCCGGATGCCCGGCCACGCGGACCTCCCGATCATCGCGGTCACCGCCAAGGCGATGCCGGGAGACCGGGAGAAGAGCCTCGCGTCGGGCGCCGGCGACTACGTCACCAAGCCGGTGGACGCGGTCGACCTCATCGACCGGGTGCGCCGCTGGCTGACCCCGTGACCGGAGCAGGCCGGCCCCCGGGGCCGGTCCCGCGCCGGGGCGGACCGCAGCCGGCACACCGCAGCAACGAGAAGGGGACAGGGTGAGCACCCCGTACAGCCCGTCACAGGAACCCGAGGCGGCCGAGCCCGCGCCCACCCGGACCGGCACGTCCGAACAGCTCGTCGTGCCCGTGCCCGTACTCCAGCCCGGCTCGCCCGCCGCCCCGGCGGCCCGGCCCCCCGCAGCGGCGGCCCCGCCCGACTCGGCGGTCGGCCGGCTGGTGGCCACGGTGGAGCGGCTGCGCCGCGAGGTACGGGAGGCCGACGCGGCCGCCGACGGGCGGGCCCTGGTCGAGCTGGCCAAGGGCATCCTCGTCGAACGCCTGCGCTGCGGACCCGCCCACGCGGCGGAGCAGCTGGACCGCCTCGCCGCCCAGGCGGCCGTGTCCCGGCTGGAACTGGCCGCCGACATCGTCAACCAGGCGTCCCGGGACCGGGTCAGCGAGCTCGCCGCCGACTTCGCCGAGCGTACGAAGGAACCGCCGTCGGCGGACCCGGCGGCGCTCCCGCTCTCCGTGCGCCTGCGCACCGCCGAGAGCGGCGTCCTGGCCGCGAGCGACACCCAGGCCGTCGCGCGGTCCCTGCTGGAGAACGCCCTGGACCCGCTGGGCGCGGTGGCCGTCGCCGTGTGGACCGCCGGAACCGACGGGTCGCTCGTCCTCGCCGGACACGCCGGTTTCCCCGAGGTGGAGGCGGCGCGCTGGCGCTACGTCCCCCCGGAGGTCGGCACCTTCGCCCGGCTGGCCCTCACCGAGCGCGGGCCGGTGGCCTCCTACCACCCCGCCGACCGGGAGGCCCCGTCGCTGGGCCGGCACACCTGGCCCGAGGGCGGCCGGATCGCCCTGCCGTCCGGCTCCGGAGGGCGGGTCCACGGTGTACTGGAGGTCTGCTGGCCCGCACCGCTGGCTCCGCAGCCGCCGCAGGTCCTGCGCCAGCTGGAAGCCCTCGCCGAGCTGTGCTCCCACACCCTGCACGACCTGCCGGCGCCCGAGCGCGCGTACGGAGCTCCGGCCGCCTGGCCGGAGCTGGAGGAGCTCACCGCCCTCGCCGACAACCTGCACGATCCGGCCCTCCTCCTCACGCCCGCCCTCGACGAGCAGGGAAATCTGACCGACTTCCGCATCCACTACGTCAACGAGCGGTTCGTGGACCCCGTCGGGCGGCCCCGCGGCGCCATCAGCGGCTCCCTGCTGCTGGAGGCGTACCCCACGGCCGCCGAGGACAACGGACTGTATGAGAAGGCCGAACGGGTCCACGCGACGGGCGAGCCGCTGCGCAACCAGCGGACCACCCTGACGGCCCTGGTCGGCCAGGTGGCCCTCCCGGCGGTCGCCGAGGTCAGCATCAGCCGCCACGGCGCCGCTCTCCTGCTGCTGTGGCGGACCGAGGATGAGACGGCGCGGCTGGCGAGCCTGCTCCAGCACGCCCAGCGGCTCGGCCGGGTCGGCGGGTTCGAGGAGAACCTGACCCTCGGGAAGGTCACCTGGAACAGTCAGTTGTTCGACATCTACGGACGGTCCGCCGCGGCCCGTCCCGTCCCGATGGAGGAACTGCCCGACCACGCCCACCCGGACGACGGGGTCGACATCCGGCGCTTCCTGCGCACGGTGCTGCACCACCGGCGCGACGCGTCCGTCGACTTCCGGCTCCAGCGGCCCGACGGGATCACCCGGCACATCCGCGTGGTCGCCGAACCCGTCCTCGACGCCCAGGGCGGCCTGATCGCCGTCCGGGGTGCCTACCAGGACATCTCCGCCCAGCACTGGACGGAGGTCGCGCTGGCCGCGACCCGCGACCAGCTCGCGCACACGGAGGCCGAGTCGGCCGACCGGGTCCGGCTGACCCTCCAGCTCCAGCAGGCCATCATGCCGCCCGCTCCCGCGCCGCTGGAGGTGCCGGGCATGCGGATCGCCGTACGGTACCGGCCGGCGGAGTCCGAGGCGCTCGTCGGCGGTGACTGGTACGACACGGTCCTGCTCCCCTCCAAGGAGGTCATGCTGTGCGTCGGCGACGTCGCCGGACACGGCATCGGCGCGGCGACGGGGATGGTCGTCCTGCGCAACGCACTGCGCGGTCTGGCCGTGACCGGCGCCGGACCCGGGCAACTGCTGTCCTGGCTCAACCGGGTCGCCCACCGCCTCACCGACCAGGTGACGGCCACCGCCGTCTGCGGCCTCTACAACCCCGAGACGGGGATCCTGCGCTGGGCGCGGGCCGGTCACCTGCCGCCCGTCCTGATCCGCGGCGAGAGCGTCGAGTCGCTGCCGCTCTCGGACGGCCTGCTGCTCGGCGTCCTCGACGACGTCACCTACACCGAGCAGGAGATCCGGCTGGAGGGGGACGATACCCTGCTCATGTTCACGGACGGGCTGGTGGAACGCAGGGACCTGTCGGTCAACGAGGCGGTGGGGGAGTTCCTCCTCCGCACCCGGGACGCTCCGCGCGACCTGGAACGGCGCCTCGACCGGCTGCTCACCCACAGCAAGTCCGACACCGATGACGACACCTGCTTGATCGGAATCCAGCTGGTGTGACGGGTGCGGTCCCGGTACACGGGGAAGGGCCTTGTCAGCGGCCGCGGTTCGGGCGGCGAGCCGGGTCGCGGGGGCCACGGCGGAGAAGGCGGAACGGCGGAGTCGATGGAGTACGAAGGACGGCAGCACCCGGAGCTCTCACAGGAGCTGCCGGCCACGGTGGCCCAGGCGCGCGCCCGGGTCCGGGATCTGGTCGACAGCATGCCCCCGGAGCGGGCCGGGACGGACGAGGGCCTCACCGACCTCCTGCTGGTGACGTCGGAACTCGCCACCAACGCCATCCGGCACGGCGGGGGCCTCACCGGGTTCGGCGTCAGGATGGAGGCGGACGGAATCGTGCTCACCGTCGTCGACGCCAGCCCCCGGATGCCGGTGGCCCTCCTCCGGGAGGAGGGGTACGCCGGTCCGGGCGGGTTCGGCTGGCCGCTGATCTGCCGGCTGGCCAAGGACGTCGCGATCACCCCGCTGCCCGGCGGCGGCAAGAGCATAGAGGTGCTCATGCCGCTGCGCTGAGGGCAGGCGGACGGGTCCGGCGAACCGGGGGCCGCCCACCGGTGTCCGGAAGCCACCGTGCATGGTTGCTCCAGGCCGTGGGTAGTCCATCGCCGCACTGAACGAAGACGGAGGGGAGTCCAGGGTGACTGCCGAGCGCTGCCATGTCGAAGTGCTGGATCAGCAGGACGGGGTACGCGTCGTGGTGATGGCGGGCGAGTTCGACCTCGACAACGCCGGTCCGCTGCGCCTGGCCCTGGACCCGCAGGCCGAAGGCGTCCGACGCTTCGTCGTCGACGTCACCGAGGTGTCGTTCGCCGACTCGATCACCCTGACGATCCTGCTGCAGGCGACCCTGGCGCGGGACGTGGTGCTGGCGGGCTCCCAGCCGTCGCACCTCGCGCAACTGCTCAGACTGACGGGGGCCGACCGGGTGTTCGCCGCCGCCCCCTCGGTCGACGAGGGGCGCGCCATGGTGCTGCCTCCCCGCGCGGAGCACTGACGGCACGGGCACCTCGGCCCGCGGAGGTCAGAGCCGCAGGCCCCGCGCCGCGCGGGCCTTCGTACCGCGCGTCCGCGCCGCCCTGGCCCAGGGCGGCCAGGGACCGGTGGAGCGCGCGGGGGCGGCCGGCAGGGGCTCCGGCTCCGGTTCCGGTGGGGCGGCCGTGGGGGACCGGCGCTGGAGTTCGGCGTTGAACTGCGCGCCGATCAGCAGCGACAGGTTCCCGAGCCACAGCCAGATCAGGAAGACCACGATCCCGGCCAGCGATCCGTACACCCTGCTGTAGGTGCCGAGCCCGCTCTGGCTGTACAGCGTGAACAGGAACGACGCGGTGAGCCACAGCACCGCTGCCAGCACGCCTCCGGGCAGCCCCCGCCGGGTGCGGCCGGGGCTCAGTTTGGGTCCCGTGCGGAACAGGACGAGGACGAGCGCCGTCACGACGAGCAGCAGCGCCGGCCAGCGGGCCACGGCCCAGGCCCCGCTGGTGTCGTGGCCGAGGAACTGCGAGAGCTTGCGCGCCGCGGGCGCCGACAGCAGCAGGAGCGCGGCCCCCGCGAGCAGCAGGGCCAGCAGGGTCAGGGCGGTCAGCACGATGGTGTGCGCGGTGCGCAGCGGCGGCCGCGCGTCGGGCACGCGGTGCATGGTGTGCAGGGCCCGGCGGAAGACCGCGAGGTAGCTGGACGCGGACCACAGGGCGCTGAGCAGGCCGCTGACGAGCAGGGCCCAGGTGGAGCTCTGCGAACCGACCAGGCCGGCCAGGGCCTCCTGGAGCACCTGGGCGGACTGCGGCGGCAGGTACGAGGTGAGGTCGGACACGAGCCGCTCGCGGGTCGGCGTACCGGCCAGGCCGAACAGGGAGACGGCCACCAGCAGCGCCGGCAGCAGGGCCAGCACCGAGTAGTAGGTCAGTGCCGCCGCGCAGTCGGAGAGGTTGTCGTGCCAGCCCCGGACGACGGTGCCCCGCAGCACGGTGCCGACGCGCTCGCGCCTGCGCGCGGGCGGCCGTGGTGACGCCTGCGGGGACGGGGGCGGGGGCGGAGAGGACGGTGGGACCACCGGGCGCTCAGATTCCGGACCCGGACGAGGGCCGTGCGTGAGGAGACATGCCAGCCGTCTACCCCCTGCCCGGTCCGGCAGTCGGCGGGGGCCGGTGAAATGAATCAGACCGTGCGCGACGGGGATGTTTCCCTCTCACGGCCGCGTCGCGGCAGACGGACGGACGGACGGACGGACGGACGGACAGACAACAGACAGACGGACAGGCGGGCAGGAGCGTGCTCATCGATCTCACCGGGAAGCCGGGGACCACCGAGGGGGCCCTCCGCGGCGACGGCGGCTACGTCGATTCGATCCTCCCCGGAGGGGCACGGTCCCGCCATGTCCGCCGGAGGGTCGGACGGTTCTGTTTAGTTCTGTGTAAGCGCGGGACATCGGGGCAGCAGAGGCTCTGGAGGTTGATAACAATGGTTCCCCTGCTTCTTGTTCTTCTGCTCGCCCTGATCCTGTTCGGTGCCGGTTTCGCCTTGAAGGCATTGTGGTGGATTGCGGTCATCGTGCTGGTCGTATGGCTCGTCGGCTTTGTCGCCCGCCCCAAGGGCAGCAGTGGTCGCTGGTACCGCTGGTAGCCGTCGAGAGATTCTCCCGGCCGATCCGTTCGGCCATCGACCGTTCGATATGAAGGAGTTGGCTTTCCGTGACGAACAACGTGTGGGCCTATCGCCAGACTTCGGGTTTCCTCCGGGGCACCGATCTGACCGGATTCAAGGTCGAGGCGACCGAGGGCGTCATCGGCAAGGTCGACAAGCACTCCGATGAAGTCGGCTCGTCCTACCTGGTGGTCGACACCGGTGTGTGGATCTTCGGCAAGGAGGTCCTGCTCCCGGCGGGCGCCATCACGAAGGTCGACGTGGACGAGAAGAAGATCTACGTCGACCGTACGAAGGACGAGATCAAGGCCGCTCCGGAGTTCCACCGGAACAAGCACCTGGAGGACACCGAGTACCGCGAGCGGCTCGGTCACTACTACGGCAACGGCGCACCGTACGGCGGCCCTTCCGCCTGATGCTCCGCCAGGTCCGGGGGCCCGCACCACGGTGCGGGCCCCCGTCGGCGTGCCGGTGGGGGTGTGCGTGGTCAACGGGCGCGGCCGTAGCGGACGTTTCCGCTCCAGATTCGCTCCAGCCGTACGCGGGTGCCCGGGCGGGGGGCGTGCCAGATCTTGTCGTGGCCGGCGTAGATGCCGACGTGCTCCACGGTCGAGCCCTTGGGGAAGAACACCAGGTCTCCCAGTGCGCGGTTGCTGCGGGAGACGTGGGAGGTCTGCTCGTACTGCTGCTCGGCGGTGCGGGGCAGCCGTCTGCCCGCTTTCCTGAAGGAATAAAGGGTCAGGCCCGAGCAGTCGAAGCGTTTGGGACCCGTCGCCCCGCGGGCGTAGGGGGCTCCCTCTTTGGAGGCCGCGACGGCAACGGCTTTGGCGCCGTATTCGGGGGCCGCATGAGCGGGGGAGGCGGGGCCGACCAGTATGCCGGCGGTCAGGGTGAAGAGGAGGGGAAAGACGCGAGGGATTCGAAATCTGGCGGCGCGGCGAGCAAGTGGGTAATCCTGTCGAGTCTTACGGGAGTCGGCCCTGGGGACGGACATCGTAGTACCTCCGCGTTCGGATGCAGATAGCGGTCGATCGGATACCTGAAGGCCCTGCTTTCAGTGACGTGATTCCTGGCGTGCGACGGCCGACAGTTTTCTCCGATGGCGTCCCGAATTCCTTTCCGGACATGGCTTGGATTGTATCGATTCTGTAACAGATCTGCGAATATATGCAAAAACGACACGCGTTGACGTCGGCGTGTCGGGCCGCGGGAAGTTGCCGCCCTCCACGGGGGCGCCCCGACGGTGGGCGAGGGGGGCGGATTCGGGCCTCGGTGCCGACGTGCTGCCCTCGCGGCGCCGGCCGTCGAACGGACGGGAACCGCGCGGGTGTTGAGGCCGTCTGCCCGTACGGCGAGCGGGGAACGGCGGGCCGCCGCATCCGTCGGTATGGAGCAACTGCGCCCGCTCCCCACGCACATGCGGCCGGCCGCACGGCCGTCGGGGCTCCGGCGGGTCGCATGCTCACGAGCCTCGTCCTCGCCCGCCACACGGGGGACGGCTCGACGGGCCGCGCGCGGGCCGCGCAGCTGCGTACGGTGGGGGCGGTCCCGCTGCCGTCGCGTCGGCCGGTGGCACGTACGGGTACGGGGTGCAGGTTGCTGCCGGGAGACCGCGGGCAGGGCGCGCGCCGGGAGGGCTCCGCGGAGCGCGGCCCGACGCGCGCGGGCGGGAGGCGGGGGCGCCACGCCCGGCGGGGGGCGCCTGATTCCGCGTACAGGCCGGTGCGGAGCGGTTCCGTCACGGTCTCGACGCCGTCGTGCGGCGCGGCGCGGCGGCCCCGGCACGGGGCCGCTGCCGGGGCGCCGGAGCGCCGGCAGCGGCGTCTACGGAGACCTGGGCCGCCGGTGGGTCAGGGCTGACGGATCGCGGACACCTCGAACTCCAGGACCACCTTGTCCCCGACCAGGACGCCACCGCCCTCCAGAGCGGCGTTCCAGGTGATGCCGTAGTCCTTGCGGCTGATCGCCGCCGTGCCCTCGAAGCCGACGCGCAGGTTCCCGTACGGATCCGTGGCGCTGCCCTGGAACTCGAAGTCGATGCCGAGCGGGCGGGTGACGTCCTTGATGGAGAGGTCGCCGGTCAGCCGGAAGGTGGTGTCGCCCAGCCGCTGTACACCGGTCGACACGAAGGTGATCTCGGGGAAGGCCGGCGCGTCCAGGAAGTCGTTGGTCCGCAGGTGCCCGTCGCGCTGCTCGTTGCGGGTGTCGATGCTCGCGGACTTGATCGTGATCGAGGCGGAGGACTTGGAGGGGTCCTCACCGTCGAAGTAGCCGGTTCCCTCGAACTCGTTGAACGCGCCGCGCACCTTGGTGACCATGGCGTGCCGGGCCACGAAGCCGATCTGGCTGTGTGCGGGGTCGAGGGTGTACTTCCCGGTCAGCGACGTGAGGGGGGTGGTGCTCATGGACCTGCTCCGCGGGGGCTCGGGGACGGGAACGAGATGCGCTCGTCCACGCTAGCCACGCTCGCCGCGACAGGCGTTCGACCGCGCCCGGACGTCACCCGATCGGCCAGGGCCGGTGCCCGGCGCGTCGCCGCCCCGCGTCCGGCCGTGTGGCCGCGCCCGGCCGGGTCCCCGCCGCGTCCCCTGCGACGACCCCGCCGCGGTCCGGCTCCACCGTGGCCCGCCCCGCGTACGGACCGGTTCAGGCGCACGGGTCGGTTCAGGCGCGCGGGTCGGTGGCGATCTCGTCGCGGATCTGGTTGCGGTGCTCCTCGTACACGAGGTGCGCCTCGTCGCTCGGGACCGCACCCGTGTCCAGGCCGCACAGGCACGTCACCGTGGTCTTGCCGGTGGGTACCCGCCCGGTCCACTGCTGCGCGGGGGTGTCCTGGGAGTCGAGCGCCGTGTCGTGGTTCTCGTAGCGGAGTTTGTGCCGGTACGCGGGCGGGCGCGACTCGCGCGGGAGGGACGCCGGGTCGGTGCTGTCGAGGGTGGATCGGTACTCGCTCATGCGCCCATCATCCCGTGCCGGTGCGCTCCCGCGACAAACCCCCGCCCGGGACACAGCCCGATGGGTGCACCTACGGCTGCCGGAGCGCGTGCCGGCCTCGTCCGGGACGCTCCCTACTCGTCGACCAGAGACAGGACGTTTCCGGCCGGGTCCTTGAACCAGGCGATGGACGGCATGGCGTCGCCCTCCCCGCGGGCGATGCCCTTGGCGTCCTGGTCGAAGCCCGGATAGCGCTCGAAGGCCACCCCGAGGGCCGCGAGGGCGTCGACCCTCTCCTCGATGTCAGCCACTGGGAAGTTCAGCACGGTGAACTCCGCCGGCCGGTGGTCGTCCTTGGGGTACAGCAGCACGGAGCCGCCGCCCCCGAGGTGCAGGAAGAGCATGCCGTGCTCCCGGGTGACCCGCAGACCGAGCGTTCCGCCGTAGAACTCCTCGGCCGCCCCGACGTCGTCCACCGAGAATCCGCTGAATGCCTTCGTGTCCCGGAACATGATCACTCCTGTCTCCGCGTCGGCCCCCTCCCATCTTCCCCCCGGCGGTCCGCGGGCGGCGCGCGGAGTCGCCGGTGGGGGGTCTGCTCGCCGGGTGCGGACGCGGTCCGCGACGAGTTCCGGCGAGCAGGTGTAGACGCCGGACGGTGCGGGGAGGAAGGTGTCGGGCGCCCGACCACGGGCACCCGGGCGGCCCCGATCCGGGCCGCTCGCAGCATTGGACAGAAGGACGAGCATGGCCAGCGGCACCGTGAAGTGGTTCAACTCCGAAAAGGGCTTCGGCTTCATCGCCCAGGACGGGGGCGGACCGGACGTCTTCGCCCACTACTCCAACATCTCCGGCAACGGATACCGCGAACTGACCGAGGGCGAAACGGTGTCGTTCGACATCACGCAGGGCCAGAAGGGCCCCCAGGCGGAGAACATCATCCGCGCCTGAGCCCCCGCCCCACCCCCGCTCGACGACGGCGCCCGCACCCCTCCGGTGCGGGCGCCGTCGTCGTACGGGAAGGTGCCGGGCGGCCCCGGGCCCCGGCGGCCCCGGCCGGGGGGCACCTCGGCCCTGAGCCGCCCGGCGCGCGGCTACCGGTCCAGCACCACGCTCGCGACCGGGGCCGGAACCGGCGCGAGGCCGGCCGGGCGGGTGGTGAACGTGCCCCGCCCCCGGGTGCGGCCGCGCAGCCGCGAGGCGTACCCGAACAGCTCGGCCAGCGGCACGGTCGCCGTGATCACCGCCGTGCCCGACTCCGCGGTGGACCCCGAGACCCGCCCGCGGCGGGCCGCGAGGTCCCCGAGGACGCTTCCCACACCGTCCTCGGGAACGGTCACCGTGACCTCCACGACCGGTTCGAGCAGCTCCACCGCGCTCGCCCGCAGCGCCTCGCGCAGCGCGAACCGGCCCGCGGCGCGGAACGCGAGCTCCGAGGAGTCCTTGGAGTGGACCGCCCCGTCGGTGAGCGTGACCCGCAGGCCCGTCACCGGGTACCCGCCGAGGGGCCCTTCGGCGAGGGCGTCCCGGCAGCCGGCCTCGACGGCACGCGCGTACTCCTGCGGCACGCGGCCGCCGCCGACCACCGAGCGGAACGTGAAGCCCGCGGCGCCGCTCGGCCCGACCTCCTCGGCGGGCTCGACGTCGATGACGACGTGCGCGAACTGGCCCGCGCCACCGTCCTGTTTGACGTGCCGGTAGACCAGGCCCGACACGCCGCGCACGACGGTCTCCCGGTAGGAGACCTGCGGCCTGCCCACGACGACCTCGACCCCGTGGCCGCTGCGGATCTTCTCCACCGCGACCTCCAGGTGCAGCTCGCCCATCCCCGACAGCACGGTCTGCCCGGTCTCGGCGTCGGACCGCACCGCCAGCGACGGATCCTCCTCGACGAGCCGCGCCAGCGCCGACGCGAGCCGGCCGGTGTCGGCGCTGCCGCGGGCCTCGACGGCGACCGACACCACCGGTTCCGCCACCGACGGGGGTTCGAGGACCAGCGGCGCCCCCGCCGCGCACAGGGTCGTGCCCGCCCGGGCCGCCTTCAGCCCGATCACGGCGACGATGTCACCGGCGACCGCCTCCTCCCGTTCCTCGTGCCGGTCGGCCTGCACCCGCAGGATGCGGCCCACCCGCTCCGTACGGCCCGTCCCGGCGTCCAGTACGGACCCGCCCTTGCGCAGGGTGCCCGCGTACACCCGCAGGTAGGTGAGCCGCCCGGTCGCGGTCGCCGTCACCTTGAAGGCGAGCGCCGTGAACGGCTCCCGCGGATCGGGGGCGCGCTCCTGTTCCGTGCCGTCCGACAGGCCCCGTACCGGCGGCATGTCGGCGGGCGACGGCAGGTACGCGAGGACGGCGTCGAGCAGCGGTTCGATGCCCCGGTTGCGGTATGCCGAGCCGCACAGCACGACCACGCCGTCGCCGCGCAGCGTCAGCTCCCGCAGGGCGCGCGCCAAGGTCGTGCCGCTCAGCGCCGAGGTCGCGCAGAACTCCTCCAGCGCGTCCGGATGGAGCTCGGCCACGGTCTCCTCCAGGAGCCGGCGCCGCCGGCCCGCCTCCTCGCGCAGCGGTTCGGGGACCGGGCCCGCCTCGTACGCGTCGGAGCCCGCACGCCAGAGCAGCGCGCGCATCTCCAGGAGGTCGACCACACCGGTGAAGCCGTCCTCCCGCCCGACGGGCAGCTGGACCACCAGCGGGACCGTGCCCAGCCGGTCGCGGATCGAGGCGACGGCCGTGTCGAGGTCGGCGCCCGCCCGGTCCAGCTTGTTGACGAAGGCGATCCGCGGGACCCCGTGCCGGTCGGCCTGGCGCCACACCGTCTCGCTCTGCGGCTCGACTCCGGCGACGGCGTCGAACACCGCGACCGCCCCGTCGAGGACCCGCAGGGACCGCTCGACCTCGTCCGAGAAGTCGACGTGCCCCGGGGTGTCGATCAGGTTGACGCGGTGTCCGCCCCAGGTGCAGCTGACGGCCGCGGCGAAGATGGTGATGCCGCGGTCGCGCTCCTGGGCGTCGAAGTCGGTGACGGTCGTGCCGTTGTGGACCTCGCCCCGCTTGTGGATGGCGCCGGTCGCGAACAGGATCCGTTCGGTGATCGTGGTCTTGCCGGCGTCGACGTGGGCGAGGATGCCCAGGTTGCGGACGGTGGTCTGGGCGGTGGCAGTGGCGTGGGCGGGGGAGGCGGTGGCGAACGGTCGCCGGTCGGTGCGCATGGCCCGAAGCCTTTCGAACGATGGGAAGGGGGCGGCGCGATTCCCCGACGACGGTCCCCACGCCCGCCCCCCCTGCCGGTCCACGGGCCGTGCGCGCCGGTGCCCCGCGGAGGGGAGCACCGGGCGGCGGGCCGCGGCGTGACCGTGCCGCCGGGACGGAGTCCGGGCGTACGGGACGGAGGGGGCGTGAGGAGCGGACGCTAGGCGTGCGTCAGGGGCGTACGGTGCCGGCCGCGCGGCCGGCACCGCGCCCCGTGAGACACCGGGATCACGTCGTACCGGGACGGGGGAGCGAACGCGGCGGCGGTGCGGTGCGTGCACATGGTCCGGCTCCCCTTCTCTTCACTCGGTTCGAGGCGCGCGCCGACCTGTCGGTAGCGCGTGTGGTGAGTGTAGAGAGCGAAGTGCGCCCGGGGCACGGGGTTTTCGCACGGGCCTTTCGTGCGGGCCGGGGCAGACCGAGGGCCCGGGGAGTGAAGGTCTTCCCGGGCCCTGGGCCGCGTACACCGCGGGGGACGCGGGTGTGTTTCTGCGACATCAAGAGAAACGATCCGCCGCGGCTCGGGTTACGCGGCTCGGGTTACGCGGTTCGGGTCACGCGGTTCGGCGGAACTCCTCGTGCAGCGGCGGCCGGAGGGCGCGGACGTGTGCGCGCCGGAGTGCGCACACGACCGGCCGGTCCGGTGGCCGCGGCGTGTCCCCCCGGGCGGGCGCACCGGTGGCGGGTCCTGGTCTGGACCAGTCGGCGGGCCGGTCGCAGACTGTCCCGATGAACCCGTTACGGACCACCTCGTGAGCACGCACCGGACCGGCGAACTGCCGCTGCACCGACTGGAGGTCCCGTTCCCGCACCTCCTGCCCTTCGCCATCGGATCCTTCGACTCCATCGGGCCGCTCTCCCGCGCGAGCTTCCCGCACCGGCACGCGTTCTACGAGATCGTCCACGTCACCGGCGGCCGCGGCGCCCACGTGCTCGATCTCGCCCACCGGCCCCTGGACCCGCCGCACTTGTGCGTGATCACGCCCGGCCAGGTCCACCACTGGGAGGACGCCGACGGACTCACCGGCCGGGTGATGCTCTTCAACGAGGACTTCCTCCTCTCCCACCCCGACGACGCCACCGCCCTGGACCTGCTGGCCGACCGGCCGTGGCTGCCCCTGAGGAACCGCCAGGACGGGATCCCGGAACTGCTGGCCGAGATGGAGCACGAGTACCGGACCTTGCGCACGGGGTACGCCGGGGTGCTCCGCGCCTACCTGCACATCCTGATCGTCCGGGCCCTGCGCAACCGCGAGCCGGGCCCGGGGCGGGGAGCCGCCGCTGCCCCGGGGCGTGCCGCCGAGCTGGCCGCCGCCTTCACCCGTCTGATCGCGTCCCCGGGCGGTACGGAGTCCTCCGTGGCCTCTTGCGCGAAGGAGCTGGGTGTGTCCGCCGGGCACCTGCACGCGCTGGTGAAGGAGGCCACCGGCCAGACCCCGGGCCGGCTGATCCGCCGTCGGCAGACCTTGGAAGCCAAGCGGCTGCTGGCCCGTACCGACCTCACGATCAGACAGGTGGCACGGGACACGGGCTTCGCCGACCCCGCGTACTTCTGCCGCTTCTTCCGGCGCGAAACCGGCCTGACCCCCGGGGACTACCGGGCGGCGATCGGCCCGGGAACCCACCCGCAGGGCGGAGGAATTCACCACGATCCCCGGATTGCGTCCATCGCGGCCGCCGCGACGGAAACCGTAGGTTGACGCCGAGGGTCCGGGCGAGCGGGTGCGCGCCTCCCGCCCCCGGGCCGCGCCCCACCGCGGCCCGGGGGTCCGGATCAGCCCTCCACCTTCCCCCGCCCCACGAGTGAGAAGGAGACCGACCCGTGCCAAGCCCCGGAGAAGACGCCACCGACCCGTCACGGCCCGCACTGCCGGACAGCCTCCCCGCCCCCACCGTCCGGCCGGGCCGCCTGAGCCGCAAGAGCTTCCTCAAGGCCGCCGCCCTCGCCGCCGGCACACCGCTGCTCATCGGCGGGGGAGCGGCCCTGGCCCGCGACCAGCGCGGGTCCGGCGCCGTGCCCGGACTGACCCCCGCCTGCGACGACGGCGACCACCCCACCGTGCCCCAGACGGAAGGCCCCTACTTCAAGCCGAACTCCCCGCCGCGCACCTCCCTGGTGACCGCGTCCACCCCGGGCACGCGGCTCACGGTCAGCGGATACGTCTTCGGCCGGGCCTGCCTGCCCGTCGCGGGCGCCCTGCTCGACTTCTGGCAGGCCGATGTGAACGGAGCGTACGACAACACCGGGTTCGCGTTCCGGGGCCACCAGTTCACCGACGAACAGGGCGCGTTCCGGCTGACGACCATCGTGCCGGGGCTCTACCCGGGGCGCACCCGGCACCTCCACGTCAAGGTTCAGGCCCCGGGCCGACGGGTGCTGACCACCCAGCTGTACTTTCCGGGGGAGCCGCGCAACTCCACGGACTCGATCTTCGACGCCCGGCTGCTGATGAACGTACGTCAGAACGGCCCGGGGAAGGAGGGCACCTTCGACTTCGTCCTGGACGTCCCGCAGACACCGTCGCCTTCCCCCACCGCGACGACCCCCGGCCCGAGCACCCCGCCCGCGGGTACCTGGGCGCCGGGGACCGCGTACCGAGCCGGTGACCGGGTCACCTACGGAGGGACGGCGTACACCTGCGTCCAGGGGCACACCGCCGTGCCCGGCTGGGAGCCTCCGAACGTCCCCGCCCTGTGGCGCCGCGGCTGAGCTGCCCCTCGCCCGCGCTCCCGGGCCGGCCGGCGCGGAGACCGACTCCGCGCCGGCCTGCACCGCGGCGGGCGGGGTTCGAGGGGCGGGCCCGCCCGGGTCGGGCACGGCAGCGATCCGGATGGAGGGCCGGTGCGGACCGTGTAAGGATTCCGTCATCACCTCTGACCTGGTGTCACGTGCCCCGGACCCGTTGAATACGGGGAACGGATCCCTTCGAGGAGGCAACACCAGTGGCAGTGGCAGAGACGAAGCGGCGCCGCGGCAGGCTGTTCACCGGCGGCCTGGTCGCCGGGACCCTGGTGGCGGGGGTGGGGCTGTACTGGTTCCAGCCCTGGAAGCTGTGGCAGGACACGACCGTCAGCGACGCGCTGCCGACCGCGCCGGCGGCCGTGGCCCCGCCCGGAGCCGCGTCCCCGACCGTTCCCGCCGCCACGCCGGCCACGCCGGCCACGCTGTCCGGTGGGACGTTCACCAGCCACGAGCACGCCACCACGGGCAAGGCCGCCCTCATCCGGCTGCCCGACGGCTCCCACACGCTGCGGCTGGAGGACCTCGACACCAGCGACGGGCCGGACCTGCGGGTGTGGCTCACCGACGCCCCGGTCCTGGAGGGCGTCGCGGGCTGGCGCGTCTTCGACGACGGCGCGCATGTGAGCCTCGGCAAGCTGAAGGGCAACAAGGGCGACCAGAACTACGCCCTCCCGGCCGGCGTGAACCCGGCGGACTACACGAGCGTCACCATCTGGTGTGACCGCTTCGACGTCTCCTTCGGCGCGGCGGCCCTCACCGGCGTCTGACCTCGGATGCGGATGCGGCGGGCGGCGGCCCCGTCAGGCCGTCGCGTACGGCGGACGAACGGTGGGCGCCGCGCGGTCGGCGCCGTCGGGGCCGCGCTGGGCGCCGGCGAGCCGGCGCCCGTCGGCCATGGTGAGGAGAACGCCCGATATCCGGCATGGGCGGGGTGCCCGCCCGCCCCCGGCTACGTGTTCAGCTGCCAGACGGCCGCATTGAGGGCGGCCGCGAAGGCCACCCACAGCAGGTAGGGGAAGAACAGGAGCGCCGCCGTGCGGCTCAGACGCCGGAAGAGGACCAGCGTCGTGGCCACCGCCGCCAGCAGCAGCGCGATGTCCAGCAGGGCGAGCCCGTACTGGCGGGCGCCGAAGAACAAGGGCGTCCAGGCCAGGTTGAGGGCGAGCTGTACACCCCACCAGGCGAGGGCGCGCCGGGCGCGCGAACGGTCCGGGTGGCGCCAGACCAGCCACCCCGCGACGGCGATCGCGGCGTACAGGACGGTCCACACCGGGCCGAACAGCCAGGCGGGCGGCGCCCACGCCGGTCGTCGCAGCGCCCCGTAGACGTCGCCCGCGTCGGCGGAGGCGAGGGCGCCCAAGGCGGCGACGCAGAAGGTTACGGCGAGGAAGGCGGCGAGGGCCGCCCAGCTCCTCGCCCCACCGCGCCGCGCGGGGGTCGGGGTCGGCGTCGGTGTCGGTGTCGCGGATGCTGCCACGGCTGTACTCCTGGGGGTCGGCGTGCTCCGGGGTCGTGACGCCCGCGCGGATGTGACTGCCGCACCTGCCTCACGTCCTTCCTTCTGTCCCGGGGCGCCCGTCGGATTCGCCACCGCCGGGGGAACGCGCCGCGGCAACCACGTCGGCCGGTCGCCCCGGCGCACGCTTGACCGGAGGTAACGCGGGCAGCCGCCCCGTACGGGACGCACCACGAGGAGCCACTGTGACGGATCTGGACGCCTTCACCGTAGATCTGGACGGTCCGATGTACGTGGTCACGGCCGCCGCCGGGGACCGCCGGGCGGGCTGCCTGGTGGGCTTCGCCTCGCAGTGCTCGATCCACCCCCCGCGGTTCGTGGTCTGGCTGTCCACTGCCAACCACACCTACCGCGTCGCCCGTGATGCCTCCCACCTGACCGTTCACCTGTTGCGCGCGGACCAGAAGACGCTGGCCGAGAGGTTCGGGAGCCGGACCGGGGACCGCGTGGACACGTTCGCCGGGACGGCCTGGCGGCCCGGGACGGAGGGCAGTCCGGTCCTCGTGGAGGCCGACACCTGGTTCACCGGCCGCGTCGAGGGACAGATCGAGGGCGGCGACCACGTGGGCTTCCTCCTGGCTCCCGTGGCGGAGGGCCGTCCCCGTCCCGACCAGGGCGGGCCCGCCGGGGACGGTCCCGCCCGAGAGCGTCCCGCCGGGGGCACGCGCCCCGCCCCGCTCCGGTACGGCGACGTCCGGGACGTGGAGCCCGGCCACGCGCCCTGACCCGGAGCTCCCGCACCCGCCCGCTCACCGGGAGCGGGTGAGGGACCGGGTGAGGGAGCGGGTGCGCCGGGTGAGGCGGTGCAGGCGGGGATAGCGCTCGCGGCGCGCCCGCGCGTGCCGGTCCAGCTCCTCCATCAACCGCTCGGAGCGCTTCTCCACGCTCAGCTCGTCCAGTACGCGGTCCGCCTCGGCGAGCAGGGCCCCGTACAGCTGCCACTGCCCGGGGTTGCGTTCCATCTCCTCCGGCAGCAGGGCGGCGAGGCGCTCGCGGCTGTGGCGGGCGGTGGCCAGTTCCTCGGAGAGCCGGGACTCGGCCGCCTCCGCGTTGGCGCTGACCTGGGCCGTGATGAGCTGGGCGAAGGACTCCACCGCGACCGCCGTGTGCTGGTACAGGTCGTTGAGCGCGAGGGCCGTCTTCGGCGGGAAGAGCGGCTCGTCGCCGCGATACCGGGCGAGGTCGGTGAGCGTACGGCAGGACACGCGCAGCACCACCGCGCAGATCTCCAGCGTGTCCAGCCCGGTGCGCAGCACCAGCCGGAAGAGGAGACCTTCGCGGACGCGCGGATTGAGCCGCAGGCTGTCCTCGGCCTGCCGCAGCGCGCCGTCGACCTCGGCGATGTCGTTGTCGAGCCGGCGGGCCTCGTGGAGGCGGGCGGCCGCCTTCTCCACCGTCGTCGCATCGCCCGACTCGTCGCCGATGTGCAGCAACAGGGTGCGCATGCGCGCGGCCAGGTCCGTGATGGCCTCGCTGGCGGGACCGACCCAGACCGGCGGGACGAACAGGACGTTGAACGCGAGGCCGACCGCCGCGCCGATCAGCGTTTCCAGCACCCGGTCCCAGGCCGTGTCCGCGACCCGCGTCACGCCGAGGACCAGCATGGCGCTGATCGCCACCTCCGGGACGAACTCGCCCGCCTTGACGACCCGGCCGACGACGAGCGACGCCAGGATGATCAGGCCCAGGCTCCACCACGTCAGTCCGACCAGGGCGCTGAAACCGATCGCGAGGAGCACCCCGGCGACGACCGAGTTCACGCGCCGGACGCCCGTCGTGAGCGTCGTGTACAGGGTCACCTGGACGACGAGCAGCGCGGTCAGGGGCGCCGTCAGCGGAGCCGGCTCGCTGCTGAGCCGCAGCGCGATGACGTAGGAGACGACCGCGGCGGCGGTCGACCGGACGGCCTGGACGACGGCCGGCTCCCGGTACCGGCGTACGAGGTGCAGCAGACGGGCAGTTGCATGTGTCATACGCCGTGCCTGCCCCGATCAGGCGAAACCATCACCGCGGAGTTCACCCGGTCCGCCCGCGGCCGACGGCGCGGCGGGCCGGCGCACCGGGTCCGCGGCGGTCCCGGAATGGTCCTGGCACGGGTCCCGGAGCGGATCCCGAGCGGACCGGGCGTGCATCCCCCGGGGCGTCGGCGGGGGAATGGACCGGGTATCCGGTACCCAGGAGTACGGGGACGGACGGAGAGCGGAGGACACCGTGGACACGCGTCGGACGAGTCGGAACGTACTGGTCGTCGGAGCGGGCCTGGCGGGGCTGGCCTGCGCCCGCGACCTCGCGGCGGCCGGGCTGCCGGTACAGGTACTGGAGGCCGGTGACGCCGTTGGCGGCCGGGTCCGCAGCGACCGGGTGCGGGGCTTCGTCATCGACCGCGGGTTCCAGGTCTTCAACACGTCCTACCCGCAGGTCAAGGCCCGGATGGACCTGCGGGCCCTGAGGCTCTCGCCGTTCACCCCCGGAGTGGTGACCCATACGGGCGAAGGGCGGATGCGCCGGCTCGTCGACCCGAGCCGGCGCCCGCGCGAGGCACGCGGACTGCTCGCGAGCGGCGTGTCCCTCCGGGACCTGGCCGCCCTCGGCGCCCTGGCCGCGCGCGACGTGTGCGCCCCGGCGGCGCTGCTCCGCAGGGGCGGCCGGGAGCGTACGACCCTCGAAGTGCTGCGCGGGGCCGGGTTCTCGGAGACGTTCGTCGAGGAGTTCTTCCGGCCGTTCCTGTCCGGGGTGTTCCTGGAGGACGGACTGGAGACGTCGGGCCGCGTCTTCCACCTCGTATGGCGCAGCATGCTGCGCGGCACCCTGTGCCTGCCCGCCGCCGGCATCGGGGCGGTGCCCGCGCAGCTGGCCGACGGCCTGCCCCCGGGCACGGTCCGCCTGGAGACCGCCGTCACCGCGCTCACCGACGACGGCGTGCTCACCGCGGAGCACGGCGAACTGGCGGCCGCCGCCGTGGTCGTGGCCACCGGGCCGGGTGTGGCCCGGCGCCTGCTGGACGGTGTCGAGCCGCCCCCGTACCGGACCGTGACGACCTGGTACCACGCGGCACCGGGCCTGCGCGGGTACGGTCCCGACCTGGTCACGGACGTGGCGCGCCGGTTCCTGAACACCTGTGTCCTGAGCGAGGTGTCGCCCGGCTACGCGCCCGCCGGGACGTCCCTCGTCGCCACCTCCGTGCTCGGGACCGGCTCGTCCGGCACCGGGACGGCGCTGCTCGGGACGCTCGCGGAGGTGTACGGGACGGACTCCGCCTCGTGGGAGGAGGTGGCCGTGCGCACCGTCGAGGAGGCGCTGCCGGCGATGACGGGCCCGTGGCCGCTCTCCCGCCCCGCCCGGCTCGGCGCGCACCGGTACGTGTGCGGGGACCACCGTGCCACCGGCTCGGTGCAGGGCGCGCTGGCCTCGGGGGCCCGGGCGGCCCGCGAGGTCCTGGCGGACCTCGGCGGTCCGGCACGCTGACGTCCCGCCCCGCGCGGCGTGCCCGCTCCGTACGTCCTGCCCCGCGCGGCGTGTCCGCTCCGTACGTCCCGCTCAGGCCATCAGCGCCACCAGCCGCCGGGCCGCCCGGGCCGGGCCCAGCGAGCGGACCTGACGGCTCAGGCCCGCCAGACCGTGCCCCGGGGCGTCCAGCAGCGCCGACACGGCCCTGCCCACGTCGTCGGGGCGCAGCCCGTGCGGGTCCAGGCACAGGCCGGCGCCCGCCCGCTCGGCGTCGTGGGCGATGGCGAACTGGTCGCTGGAGAACGGCAGCACCAGGGCCGGAACCCCGGCGGCCAGGCACTCGGTGAAGGAGTTGTTGCCGCCGTGGTGGACCATGGCGTCCACCCGTGACAGCAGGGCCTGCTGGGGGACGGTCGCCGCGATCGCCGTACGGGGTCCCGCCAGGTGCGCGAGTACGTCGGCCCGGTCGCCCGCGGCCAGGACGACCGACACGTCCGGCCGCGCGGCGAGGATGCCCCGGCACACCGTCTCCAGCACGTCCTCCCGCGCCGAGAGGAAGGTGCCGAGCGCCACCAGCACCACGCGGCGGCCGGCCCGCCGCAGCCTGCGCAGTTCCGTCTCCCAGAACGGGCCCGGGCCGGCCGCTTCCGCGCGCGTGCAGTGCCCGCTGAAGACGTACCGGGGGTCCTGCGCAGGCCCGGGCAGCCAGTCCAGCCGCGGATAGTTCAGGACCACGGCGTGCGGGGAGCTGAGGGCGAACGCCCGGCCCGGCGCGGGCCGGTGCGGTGTGTGGCGCGCGGCGAACGCGGCGAACAGCTCGGTGAAGGCGATGTCGTTGGCCTGCGCCTCCCGGCGCAGTGCGAGGAGGTCCGCCGCCGGTGGCCGCACTGCCCGCGGCCAGGCGTACGGCACCCCGAACAGGGCGCCCGCGGAGTGCGTGAGGTAGCTGGGGTGTCCCGGGCAGAACGTGGCGTACGGGAGGCCCAGGCAGTGCAGCGCGAGCGTGACCGCGTAGCTCAGCTGGTCCACCACGTACCAGTCGGCGGGCCACCGTGCGTGCAGCGCCCGCAACTCCGCCAGGACGCGTTCGGGCTCCGCGAGCATGTCGGCCCGGCGGTGACGGGCCTGGGCGAGCAGGGCGGGAACGGCGCCCGCGCGGGTGGCGTCGAGGAACTCCTCCAGGCGCGCCGCCTCCTCCCGGCCCTGCGCCGTGCGCCGGGCGATGCCGGTGTTCGCGTTGCGGGTGACCGTCAGCGGTGTGAAGTCCACGCCCGCGGCCCCGGCCAGGGGTGCGAAGGCCTCGGCGCAGGCGAAGCGCACCTCGGCCCCCGCGGCCCGCAGCTCGCCGGCCAGTACGGACAGCGGCTGTGCGTGGGACCGGAAGGGGGGTGCGATCACGTGGACGCGGGGCATGCGGGGCTCACTTCCGTAGGTTCGGCTCCGGGCTTGCGGCCCTCGGCACGGGTACGCGGTATCCGGCACTCGGCACTCGGCACTCGGCTGCTCTTCCGCCGCCCGGCCCGCCGCGGAGGCACCGTCCGGCAAAAGGGGCCCCGCCGGGCCGAGCCCGGCCCCGGGGGGTGCCGGTGCGGGCCGGGCGACCGGTCCACCGCGCCGGGTCCGCGAAGCCCGCCCGGGGCCCGCCCTCGGTTCGCGTGCCGACGGGCCGCGGCGAGGGCCTCGGCCACGCAGCGGCCGGTGGCCGGCAGCAGGACGTCCGCCCCGTCGCGCAGCAGCCGGGGGGCCGTCCGCATCCGAAGCCGCCGGGTCGGCGGAAGCACGGGTGACCCCCCACCCGAGCGAGAGAGCAGGCCCCGTGGACTCAGCCGCCCCGCAGGACCGGCCCGATCCGTTCGTCGCCGTCCGCCACGCGTTCTGGACGCCCGGCGCGTCCCGGGGGCTCCCGCTCCCCGCCGGTCCGCTGGCCCCCTATCTGCGGGCCGAGTACCTCCCCTCCGGGCAGTTCGGCGCCCTCTCCGATCCCGTCGACCGCCGGATCGCCCGGATGCGGCGGTCCCTGCGCCTCGGCCTGGCCACGCCCCCGGAGGAACTCGTGGCCGCCGCCCGGTGCGGGGACCGGCGCACCCGCGCCACGGTCACCGAGGCGTGGCCGGACTCCCTGCGCCGCTACGGTGCCGAACGCGCCCGGCGCGCCCTGGGCGACGAGCTGCCGCGCTGTACGGATCCCCGTACCGCCGCGCTCCTCCTCGACCTGGCCACGGCGGGCCGGCTGAGGCCCCTGGACGCCGTCCGCTGGGCGCGGCTGCGGGAACGGGAGCCCTTTACGGCCCGTCCCGCCCGGCACGCCCTGTGGCGGCACCTCGCGCGGCACCCGCACGACCGTGGCCTGCTGCCCGCACCCCAGACGGCCGCCGACCCGTACGAACGGCTCCTGCTCGCCGCCGTGTCGGGCGCGCGGCTGCTCGACCCGCCGCGGATCCCCGGGGGCGGGGGGCTCCTGGTCGTCCAGTCCATGCTCCTCGGCGCCATGGACAGCCCCGGGGAGGGGGCCAGCGGCGGTCTCGGGGTGCTCCTGGGGAGCCTGGGCGACGCGCTCGCGTGCACCGCCCCCGTCGATGCGGTCGTTACCCTCGTGACCGGCGGGGGTGGCGACCCGGACCGGGAGCCGGGTCAGGGGCTCCTGCGGCCGCGCGGCCCCGGGCACTGGACCCTTGGCCTGCCCGCCGACACCCACGCGGGGACCGAAACCGCCGCCGACACCGCGGGCGCGGTCGCCTGGTGGACGGGACGGCTCCTGGGCGAGCTGCCCCGTCGGCCCGACCTGGTGCACGTCCGGTATGCCGACGACGGCTCCCTGGCCGTCGCGGAGGCGGCCCGGCGGCTGGGGGCCCGCGTGGTGTTCACGGCCACACCGGACCCGCACCGCCGCGTGAGCGAACGGCACACGGGGGACGGGGTCCGTACGGCGGCCGACCGGGAAGAGCTGCGCCAGGACCTGCACCGCGTCTTCGCGGCCGACCGGCTGGTCGAGCGGGCCGACGAGGTCGTCGGGATCCCGGGCCCCGGCGGCACGGCCGAGCTGGTCCGCCACTTTCCGCAACTCGCGGGCGTACGGGGCGGCAGGGGCCCCGCCGCGCCGCCGGAGGGCATCACCGCCCACCGGTCCCACCCCGACGAGCGCCCGCGCGGCGAACGGCTGCTGGAGCTGCTCTTCGGCGCCGGCGACCGGCCGTCGGCGCTGGACCCGGCGGCCCGGGGACTGCCGCTCCTGCTGACCGTCGGCCGGCTGCACCCGCTCAAGCAGCAGCACGTGCTGGTCCGGGCCTGGATCGAGTCCGGGATGCACCTGCGCTCCACGCTGGTCGTCGTCGGCGGATCGGCCCGCGCGGACACGGCGGACGACGCGGAACGCGAGGTGCGCGCCGCCATCGCGGGCCTGCGCGCGGCCCACCCCGAGGCCGCCGCCCGCCTCGCCCTGGTCCCCGCCCTGCCCAACGCGGAGGTGCGCTGCCTGGAACGGGCCCTTGCCCGGTCCGCCACCACCGGCCGGGCCCACTACGTCTGCCCCAGCGCCAAGGAGGAGTTCGGCATCGCCGTCCTGGAGGCCATGGAGGCGGGTCTGCCCGTCGCCGCGACGGGCCGCGGGGGCGTCCCGCACTACCTCCGGGACACGGTCAACGGCCTGCTCCTGGACACGTCCTCGGCCGCGCGGCTGGCACAGGGGGTGGAACGGCTGCTCGCGCTGCCGGACGGCGATGTCGCGGCGATGACGGCGCGGGCGGCCGAGACCGTCCGGGGTGACTACTCGATCGAAGCAGCCGCGTCGGCGTTCGCCTCGGTCTACGCCGGCCTGGCCCGGGCGGCGGAACGCGAAGGCCTCCCGGCCCGTGGCCGGGAGGCCTTCGCGTGAGACCGGACGACTACCAATAGTGACGCCTCCCGCCGACCGCGTGACCGACGGACCCCATGATCAACAGGATGACACCGATGACCAGCAGGATGATGCCGATGGTCCAGAGGATGGAGATGCCGAGGAGCCAGCCGACGATCAACAGGATGATTCCAAGTGCGATCATGTCTTTTCTCCCATCTCGCGATCGGCTTCTGCCCCGTCCCGGCGACGGCATGCCTGCGCGGGATCCCGGGGCCCGATCAGGCGGGCGGGACCTGCCCGGTACGGCCCGTTCCCCGTGCGCGGCCCCCGCGTACGGGGCCCCTCGCGGCCCGAAGCGCTGCAGGAACGGTGCGCCAGGCCCGCGCCCCCGGACGCTCGCATACTGGTGGACAGCGGCCACCGGAGAGCGGCTGCACGGGACCCGGGGGTGGTCGCCTGCGATGGCGCGGCGGCTTTGACCAGCCGTGCGGTCACCGCGCGGAGGCGGACTGCGGCAGCCGGAGGCCGGCTTGTGCTGGGGCTGAAGGTCTCCGAACGGCCGAACAGTCCGACGTCGTCGGCCCCGGCCCAGGCCTGCCCGACCTCTCGTCTCGTCCGGCACACCTCGGGGCACCGAGCCGCTCGAACAGGGCCCGTACCCGGCCACTCGGAGAGCCGGGTGCGGGGTGCATCCCCCTACCTTCGTCAGTGGCCTCTTGCTGGGGGAGGGCGACAGCGCGGGGCACGCCGCTCTCCCTGTCAGTCAGCTGGAGTGGGTCGCCTTGGGGAGTAGGAGCATCAGCACCGACATGGTGATGAGGGTGCCGATGACGTACCAGAGGCTGGTGGCGAAGGCGGTGTTCACAGCGGGGCCTCGGGTGCCGGCGCTGAGGTGGTTGAAGAGGATGACGCTGGTCAGGGCGGTGCCGAGCGCGATGCCGAGTTGGGTGGCGGTGTTGAAGAGGCCGGAGGCCGATCCTGCGTCCTTGTTGGGGACCCTGCCGAGGGTGAGGTCGGCGAGGGGGGCGCCGATCATGCCGAGGCCGAGGCCGACGACGAGCATCGGGGCCGCGGCCAGCACGGTTCCCATCCCGGTGCCTTCGGTGGTGATGAGCTGGTGGTAGCCGGCCAGGGTGGCGGCAGCGAGCAGCGCTCCGGCTTGAGGGACGGCTCGTCCGTAACGGGCGACGAGGCTCATGGCGAACCAGGCGCCGCCCATCTCTCCCAGGGAGGCGGAGACGAACCCGGCGGCGGCCTGGCCCGGGGTGAGGCCGAGGCCGTCTTGTATGAAC
This sequence comes from Streptomyces sp. NPDC058701, assembly GCF_042715295.1. Taxonomy (NCBI): domain Bacteria; kingdom Bacillati; phylum Actinomycetota; class Actinomycetes; order Kitasatosporales; family Streptomycetaceae; genus Streptomyces; species Streptomyces sp. NPDC058701. The sequence continues at coordinate 80,569 of NZ_JBHXSY010000021.1, forward strand.
AGGGACCAGGATAGGAAGAACACCCCGGACAGCAGGCCGAACGCCAGCTGTGTGGCAAGCCCGGCACTGAAGGCGCGGCCGGTGAACAGGGACAGGACAACCAGGGGCGAGTCGCCCTGACGGGTCTTGGCCTTCTGCTGGGCCACGAACAGCGCCACGATGAGCAGGCCGGTGCCCATCGTCGCGAATGTCCAGGCGGGCCAGCCGTGGTCGCCGCCCACGGTGAGCGGGAGCGTGATCAGCAGCAGACCGAGCGCGGACAGGAGCATGCCGCAGGGGTCCAGTCGGCGGGCGGCGCGGTCGCGGGACTCGGGCAGGAAGCGTCGGCCGAGGACGACGGCGCCGATCCCGATGGGCAGGTTGATCAGGAAGATCGGGCGCCAGCCGAGGCCGAACAGGTCGGCCTGGGTGAGGACTCCGCCCAGGACCGGGCCGGTGACGCTGCCGAGCGACATGACGGTTCCGTACAGCCCGAACGCCTTTGCCCGGGAACCGTCGTTGAAGGTGACGTGGAGGGTGGCCAGGACCTGCGGCACCATCGCCGCGGCCGCCGCGCCCTGGAGGACGCGGGCGGCGATCAGCAGCTCGGGGCCGGTCGCGATCCCGCACAGCAGCGACGCGAGGGTGAAGACGGCGGTCCCGGTCAGGAAGACCCGCCTGCGGCCGTAGAGGTCGCCGAGCCGGCCGCCGGTGATCAGGCCGAGGGCGAAGGTCAGGGTGTAGGCGGCGTGGATCCACTGGAGGGCGGCGGTGGTGGCGCCGGTGTCGGCGGCGATGGTGGGCAGTGCGGTGTAGACGACGGAGCCGTCGAGGGCGTTCATCAGCTCGGCGGTCAGGACGACGGCGAGGGTGACGACCCGGGTACGGCCCGCGGCGCGGACTGCGCCCTGCGGCGGGCTGCTGATGGTCTGGTGGGTGTCGTGGGACACGGGAGGAGTTCCTGTTCCGGTGCGTTCGGGGATGCGGGCAGGCCAGGGCCGCCACGCACGCCGACAGCGCACGGGAAGAAGGGGCCCAGGCCGAAGCGAGGCCGTCATTTCCGGCATGCCGATGCGGCACCGCGGGGGTGCTGTCCGTGCCGGAAGGGACGGCTACCGGGCCTGGGCGATACGTCATCACCTCACATCGACTGCGGCGGAACACATCCGCCAAGGGGAAAGGGGGCCGGCGGCCCACCCGGTGAGGGCGGGCCGCCGACGGGGTCAGGCGGTGGCCTTGGACGGCTTGGGGAGCCGGAACATGAGCGCCCACATCACCGCGAGGGCGGCGATGACGTACCAGACGCTGTCAGCGAAGGCATCGGTCACGGTGGTGCCGTGGCTGCCCGCGGGGGCGTACTGGAAGAACACCACCGAGGCCATCGCGATGCCGAGGGCGGTGCCGAGCTGCATGGCGGTGTTGAACAGTCCCGCCGCGGATCCCGCGTCCTGGTGGCCGACCTGACTGAGGGTCAGACCGGCCAGACCCGCGCCGACCATGCCGAATCCGGCGCCGACGAGGATCATCGGGGCGACGGCTGCCGCGAACGGCATCCCGGTCTGCTGGGCGGAGACCAGCAGCTGGTAGCCGACCAGGGTGAGCGCGATGAGGACCGCGCCGGTCTGCGGCACGCGCCGCAGGTGACGGCCCGCCCATGTGGAGGCGAGCATGGCGCCGGCCATGCCGCCGATGGAGATGGCGACGGACGCGGGGGCGAACTGTCCGGGTGTGAGGCCGAGGCCGGACTGCATGAACAGCACCCACGTCAGCAGGAACGTCCCGGAGACCAGCCCGAAGACCAGCTGGGCGGCGAGCCCGCCGGCGAACGCCTTGCTCTCGAACAGGGACAGCGCCACCAGCGCGGAGCCGTCCTTGGCGGTCTTGGCCCGCTGCTGCGCCACGAACAGGGCCAGCACGACCACACCCGAGGCGAGCATGCCCAAGCTCCAAACGGGCCAGTCGTGCTCGCCGCCCACGGTGAGCGGGTAGGCGATCAGCAGCATGCCCGCGGCCGAGAGCAGCATGCCCAGCGGGTCCAGGCGCCGGGCCTGCTGCTCCCGGGACTCCGGGAGGAACCGGAGGGCGAAGAGCACGGTGGCCAGGCCGATGGGCAGGTTGATCAGGAAGATGGCCCGCCAGCCGAGACCTGCGATGTCGGCGGCGGTCAGGACCGCGCCCAGGACGGGTCCCAGGACGCCGCCCAGCGACATGATCATGCCGTACATGCCGAAGGCCTTGGCCTGGGACTCGCCCTGGAAGGTCACCGCGATGACGGCCATGACCTGCGGCACCATCGCCGCCGCTCCAGCCCCCTGCAGGGCCCGCGCGGCGACCAAGAGCTCAGGGCTCGTCGCGATCCCGCACAGCAGCGACGCCAGCGTGAAGACGGTGGTGCCGGCGATGAAGACCCGCTTGCGCCCGAACTGGTCGCCCAGGCGCCCGCCGGTGATCAAGGCGAGGGCGAAGGTGAGGGTGTACGCGGCGGGGATCCACTGCACCGCGGCGCTGGTGGCGCCGGTGTCCGCCTGGATCGACGGGAGTGCGGTGTGGACGATCGAGCCGTCGAGCGCGTTCATCAGCTCGGCGATCAGCACCACGACCAAAGCGATCGTGGCGGCCCGGCTGGCCCCGGTGGGGCGTGGGTGGCCGGTTGTATGGGTGTCGGTTGACACGGAGAAGAGTCCTGTTCGCGTACAGAAGGAAAAAGGGGCAGGCCTGGGCATGCCCCCGCACGCCGACAGCGCGACAGGGGGGAAGCAGGGTGCAACGGGCCCAGGCCATGAGGGGGCACCGCCGTCGAGGCATGCGTCAGTTGTCCGCCATGGCGGACAACTGGAAAAGAGCCTCAGAACGAGCGGCTACTTACTTGGCCTGGGAGATACGTCATCACCTCGAAACACAGCGCCGGGCCCCGGAACGGGCACCGACGGAACTGAAACAGGCTAGGCGGGCCCCGGGCCTTCCCGCAACGCAATATCTCGCCCCAGCCCGTCATGCCTGGTCGTGGGGTTGCTCGTCACGTGCCGGCGGCCGTCGGGCGGGTGGCCGCCATGGCCTCGTCGTATGCGGCGAGCGTGCGGTACAGGGTGGGCCGGCCGGTGTCGAGGTGCCCGGCGATGGGGGCGGCCCAGCCCGGCCTCGGCGCCTGATGCCGGACGACGCGAGGTGGAGATCGTCCGCTGGGTACTCACACATCCTCCAACGCGGTCGGGCCGATCGAGGTCACCGGGCGCAGACATCCGCGGTGGTCGCGGCGGCTTCGTCGTACGTGGCGAGGGTGCGGTAGAGGGTGGAGTGGCCGACGCCGAGGTGCTTGGTGATGGCGGTGCCGGACTCCGCGGCGTCGCGGCGATGCAGGGCGACGGCGAGGACGTCGCCGTCGACCGCGGACGGGCGGCCGCCGTGGTTGCCGTTGGCCCCGGCGGTGTCCAGGCCGATCAGGGTCCGGGATCAGGCTGGGCGGGTGGACTTCCCGCTCGCAGTCGTGCTTGCCCGTCCGGCGCCCGTGCTGTCGCGCGGGTCCGGGCACTGGTACGAGCCGACATCATGAACAGGTGTTGGGGTCTGTCCGTTGTCCGGCGTCCGGGGGCGTGTGGCCGCTGGCGTTGAAGATGCGGTCGAGGTGGTGGCGGAGTACGGCGATAGCTGACTCTGCTGTCCGTTGGGCGACGAGGATGCTGGTGCCCATGGTCGCGGTCATGGCGAGCAGGCTGATGGCCTCGGTGCGTGCGTCGGCGCCGGGATCGGCCAGACCTGCCGCCTGGGCTCCTTCGATCAGGCCGGTGAGCGCATTCTCGGCCGCGTCGGGGTTGTCGATGAAGGGCTGGGCGGCGAGTGCTCCGTCGGTCACGGACAGGATCGAGTAGGAGCTGTACAGGAGGTGGAAGGTCCGGCTCTCCTCGTCGGTCGGCAGGGATGCCAGCAGCAGCGCCTCGATCGTCGCGCGTGGGCCCGGGTCCGGGCCGGCGGCGGCCAGGCGGGCGCCCACGCGGGCGGTGAAGCGGTCGGTCAGGTGCTGGAGTCCGTAGAAGAGCAGCTTCTCCTTGGTCTCGAAGTAGTACTGCACGAGCCGGAGGGATACGCCGGCCTCGGCGGCCACGTCGCGCATGCCGACGGCGTGCAGCCCTCGCCGCCCCGCGACCTGGATGAGCGCTTCGGCGATCTGGGCGCGCCGTTCCTCGTGGTCCACGCGCTTGGGCATCAGTGCTGTCTCCGGCCGTGGGTGGGGTGGGTGGTTCAGGGCTCACAGTCCGGCTCGGTCCGAACATCTTCATGGTACCGCCGTATCAACACTGTGGTACGTTCGTATCACGAAAAACGGATCTTCCTGGAGGTGCCCCGTGCCCGAGAACGCGCCCCGAGTGCGACGAGACATCGGCCGCTACGTGAGCGACGAGCTGCGCGACCTCTACTTCGCCACCTGCGACGTCCTCTACGCCAAGGGAGCGCCCGTCCGCTCCGAGACGGACGTCGAGACGAGCTTCGGCACCACCCACGTCTACCGGTACGGTCCCGCCGACCCGGCAGCCGCGTCACGCACGCCCGTGGTCCTGATACACGGTTCGGGCGGTTGCTCCGCGCAGTGGTACCCCAACACCCGCGCGCTGAGCGCCGAGCGCCCCGTCTACGCCCTCGACACTCCCGGCGACCCCGGCCGCAGCGTCCAGCGCGAGCCCATGTGGCAGCCCGAGCGCGCGGCGCAGTGGATGGATGAGGCCCTCGACGCGCTGGGCCTCGACAAGGTCCACCTCGTCGGCTCCTCGTACGGCGGCTGGCTGGTCATCAACCAGGCCCACCTTCGGCCCGAACGCCTCGCCTCGGTCACCGCCCTCGACCCGGGCGGCTTGGAGAAGGTGGGGCTGCGCTTCTTCGTATGGATCTTCGCCAGCCTCTTCGCCACCTACGCCCCCAAGGCGTGGCGACCGCGACTCGCCAAGTGGCTGGAGCAGCCGGTGATCATCGTTCCCGAGCTGCGTACGTGGATCCAGGCTGGCGTGAAGGCCTTCAAGATCCGCCGCCCCGCGCCGCTGCCGCTGTCGGACGCGGAACTGGGTTCCATCCGGACGCCGTTCTACCTGATCATGGGCAAGCGCAGCCTGCTCGTACACCCCAAGCGGCAGCTGGAGCGCGTACCGCGTCTGATGCATGGCGCCCGCGCCGAGATCATCGCCGCGACCGGCCACGGGCCGCAGATCGACCACCCCGACCTGGTCAACGCCCGGATGCTGAGCTTCATGGAGGACGTCGACTCCCTCGATCCGGTGGCGGTACCCGGCCCTACGGACGCGTAGCCGCGAGGGCCGCAGACGCGGACTGTCCCACAGTGAGCCTCCTCCAACCCCCTGGTCGGGTCGGTGGGCGGCGGGCACGCCGGCATGCCGACGGTCCAGGTTCTGGGCCGGTCCGAGGAGTCGAACCGGGTCCCGTACGGCCCGGACTCAGGAAACCTTCGGGCGCCCGGCGGCCTCGGGTCGCCAGACATCGAGGTCCAGGGCCACGTGAGGAAGTCACCCTCCATACGGATGAACGACGTCGGGATCCTTGACCCCCGCGGCGAACTCCTCGGCGCGGACGTCGTCTTCAACCGCTTCGCGAGGCCCGAAGATGACCCAGGGCGTCTCCGGCTTGGCCACATCGAACAACGCGGTCAGCGCGGCCTGGTCGAAGTGCAGGGCCCCGTTCCCCGCAAGGGGGTGCCTGCATGCTGTGCGGCCACCCGCTGCCGGGGTTGTCCCCATGCAGCCGTGGCCACGTCGACGTCACCCGAATGCAGCGCCCCGCGCGCACGAACCGTGGGCTGGGGTAGGCGTACTCAAGCAGCAGACCGATCTTCGGCACGGCGGAAGGCACTTCATGAGCTCATCGGCCCATCCGCACACGGTCCCCGGCGTTCGGCCTGAACCGCGCAGGTCGATGGTGGTGTGCGGTCTGATCGGGGTGGCGGTGATGGCCGCGGTGGATGAGATCGTCTTCCATCAGATCCTGGGCTGGCACCACTTCTACGACCGGTCGACCCCCGGCGTGGGGCTCATGTCCGACGGACTGCTGCACACGGCCGAACTGCTGGCCCTGGTCGCCGGGTTCTTTCTGTACGCCGATCTGCGCCGCCGCCGCGCGCTGGCCCCCGCCCACGCCTGGGCCGGGTTCGTCCTGGGCCTGGGGATGTTCCAGTTGTTCGACGGGATCGTGGACCACAAGCTGCTGCGCCTGCACCAGATCCGCTACGGCGTGGACGTCACCCCCTACGACTGGGCCTGGAACTCCGCCGCGGTGACCCTGCTGCTGCTCGGCACAGCGCTGGCCGTCCGCGCGGCGCGTGGCAGCCGGCCGAGCCCGACGACGTGATCTTCGCGCACGTCCATTCCGGTCCTGCCCCGGGCCGCGGGCTGACCGAGCTGATCGCGGTGGTGGCCGCGGTCCTGGTCACCGTCGCCTATCTGGGGGCCGCGCGGCGTCTGCGCCGGCGCGGGGATGCCTGGCCGTGGTGGCGGGATGCGGTGTTCTGCGCCGGCGGCTTCGCGGTCGTCTGGGCGACCGTGGGCCCGCTGCCGGGAAGGCCCTTCACGACGCACATGGTCCAGCACGTGATCGTCGGGATGGCGGTCCCGTTCCTGCTCGTCCTGGCCCGCCCCTTCACCCTCGCCCTGCGCGCCCTGGCTCCCGGGCCGGCGCGTCGGGGGGTCATCGCGTTCGCCCGGTCCCGTCCCGTTGCCTGGCTGGTCTTCCCGCCCTTGGCCGCACTGGTGGACGTCGGGGGGCTCTGGGTGCTGTACCGCACACCGCTGATCGCCGCCGTACGGCACGAGCCGTGGCTGCACGCTCTGGTCAACGCACACGTCCTGGCGGCCGGGCTGCTGTTCACCGCCGCCATCTGCCAGCTCGACCCCGTGAACCACCGCTGGAACGTCGCCGTGCGCGGGGCGACGCTGCTGGCCGCCGGCGCCGCGCACGGAGTCCTGGCCAAGACTCTCTACTCCGTGCCACCCCCCGGCACCGCGTTCGCGCCGGCAGATCTGCGAGCCGGAGCCCAGGTCATGTACTACGGCGGCGACCTGCTCGAAGCCGCGCTCGCCACGGTCGTGGCCGCGGTGTGGTACGGGGCCGGCGGCCGGACTCAGCAGCGGCGGCTCCGTCGGCCGGACGGGGGCCGTGAGCCCTGTGCCCTGACCCCTGCGACCGGTCGCAAGGCCCATCCGAGTGGGCAGGTCACCTGACTGTGGCCGTAGAGCTCGAAGGCAGGGCCGTTCGGCGCGGCCGGCATGGCGGCTTGCCCAGGGCGGGGGTGACGGTGACTGCGGTGCCGACACTTATGTCGGCCTGCGCCGTGTCTCTTCGTAGAGCCTTCATGTCCGAACGCAGCACTGTCCCGCGCAGCATGACCGATGCGGGGCCCGCCGCGTGGTTCGCAGGGCCGTTGAGGGGGACCGGTGGGCCTGGACTGCGCGGCCAAAGGCCACAGCGACAGTCAGCGCGACAACGCCCAGACCGCCCCGCCTGCGTCGACTGGGCGAAGTGGACCCCGGTCAGCGCCCCAGCCATCGGCGTGCACCTCGCCGGTACCAGCGGCCTGCTCGCCGTCGAGGCGACCCGCGTCGTCACCCAGCAGGGGGTGGCCTCCTCCACCTGGCCCAGAGGGCCCTGGCCGCCACGGCTTACGCCCATCCTTGCGGGAAGACGTAAGCGCTGGGATCGACCGGCTGACCGCCCGGACCCGGGGAGACGACGGTGTTCGTCTCTGTGGCCAGGCTGCCCATGCTTGCTGACGAACCACGGGCCGACGACGTCTGGGAGTTGCGGGCGGCCGCGGGTCAGTGCCTGCCGCGTCCAACTGCCGCGCGGCAGCGACCATCGGATGCCGGGCACGGCGCAGCTCTCCTCGACACAAGGGCGTTTCTTGATCATCTCGGTCGCTTTGCGGTAGCGCATTGCCGTCGCCCGGCAGTCTCTACCCGCTATTCGGGGTCGGGGGAGGACCCTTTGCTGCCTGTGGCACCCTGATTGCGCGTCAATGGGTTCGCCGGCGCGAGGAGAACGGGGGAGTGCGTGACGGAGCGGGAAGCACCGCAGGTCCAGCTGACGGGGTATGCCGAATGCCTGCGCGACGCCTGCAGCACCGGGCGCCGGATGACGCGCTCCGAGCTGGAGGCACGCCGCGCCGAGGGGGAGCGGGCCGCGGAGCTCGGCCTCATGCTGCGCGTGATGATCCGCGAGCACCTGGCCGTGTCCCAGGAGGTCCTCACCCGGGTGCCGATCCAGCAGGCGGGTTCGCTTCTTGCCGTGACCGAACAAGCAGTGGACGCCTTCGTCGAAGGCTACGAGCGCGCCCAGCACCAGGCCGTGCGCCAGGAGGAGGCCGCACGTCGCGAGTTCATCGACGACCTCCTCTACGGGCGCAGCGATCTCGGGAGGCTGGCGGAGCGCGCCGAACGGTTCGGGCTGCGCCTCTCTCAGGCCCACGCGGTGGCTGTGGCGAGCGGCCCGGAGCCGTACGGCGACGGCTACCAGGTGGCACGCAGGATCGAGTCGGCGGTACTGACTCGGTTCGCGGGCCGGCAGATCCTGCTCACCACCAAGGACGGGCGCCTGATCTGCGTGGCCCCCGGGGACCAGCCGGACGTTCTGGCGTTCATCGCCAAGCAGGCGTACGCCGCCACTGACGGCGGCAAAGTGGCCATAGGCCGCTCCCATCCCGGCGCCGGCGGCGTGGTGCACTCCTACGAGGAAGCGCTCAACGCCCTCGACCTGGCCGAGCGGATGGGCCTCGACGGGCCGGTGCTACACGCCGCTGACCTGTTGGTCTACCCGGTTTTGACGCGGGACCGGCAGGCGATGGCCGACCTGGTGGAAAACGTACTGGGCCCTCTCCGCAACGGGCGCGGCGGCGCCCAGACCTTCATCGACACCCTCACCGCGTACTTCGACAGCGGCTGCGTGGCGACCGAGGCCGCGCGCCGGCTGTCGCTGAGCGTGCGGGCGCTGACCTACCGGCTGGAGCGGATCCACAGCCTCACCGGCGCGGACCCGGCCGACCCGGTCAACCGCTACACCCTCCAGACCGCGGTGATCGGCGCCCGCCTGCTGGACTGGCCCGACACCCAGGGGTGAGCCCCCGCCTCAGGGCGCGCGGTTCCTGCGAGCCGCCGGGGAAGTAGTTGAAGGTGAGGCCGGCCCGGCTGGCGATGACGATGTCGGGCGGGTCGCCGACGAGGGTGGCGGAGCCGCCGGCTGTCGTCGCCACAGACGGCCATCTGACCAGCGGGAAGCAGAAGTTGAGCCGGCAGGGAATTCGACACGGCCTCAGGATGCCTTGTACCCGGCAGCCACGCGCGCCCCCGTTCCGGTTACGACGCTCCGCGCGGCGCCGCAGCCGACTGACAAGCGGGCCCCGATCCTCGACGCCTCCCCCATCTGCGTCAAAGAGGCGTAAAGATTGCCGACGACAGGCAATGTGTGAGCCTGGGACCTCCTGGCAATCTGCTGTCGTCCAGCGGGAAAAGGAAGTCGCACGGGGAGGTGCTCATGGGCTTGTTTCTGGGTCTCGGCATCGGGGGGATCGTCCTGCTTGCTGCCTCGCTGGTGTTCGACGGGGTCCTCGAGGGTGCCTTGGACGGCGTCCTGGACGGACTGTTCGACGGGTGGCTGTCGCTGCCGGTGATCGCGGGTTTCGTCTCGATGCTCGGTTTCACGGGGGCGATCGTGCTCGGGTCCACGGGGCTCGGGCAGGGAGCGGCAGCCGCCGCGGGGGCCGTGGCCGGAGCAGGCGCGGGCTGGGCGACGTACGGCTTCAGCCGGGCCCTGCAACGCGACGGCGACGGCAGCGCCCCCCGTCAAGCGGACCTCGTCGGTTCAGCGGGCCGGGTGGTCACCGCCATCCCGGCCGACGGCTACGGCGAGGTACTGCTGTCGCTCGGCGGCCAGCCGCTGAAGTACGCCGCGACCGCCGATGCCCCGATAGAGCGGGGGGCCGAGATCTGGGTGACGGCCACGCCGTCCACGACCTCGGTCAGCGTCCGCGCCGTGCACCGCTGAGCAGCGCCAACCAAAGCCTTCCACCCTCCGATCCTCTTTCCATCAGCCCTTGAGTCCGCCTCCTTCCGGGAGGCAGGGGGGAACCGCCATGAGTCCTGTTGTCACCGCGGTCGTAGGAGTCGCCGTACTCCTCGTCCTGCTCGCCCTCGTCGTCGTCACCCGCTACAAGGTCGCCGGCCCCAGCGAGGCGTTCATCATCACCGGACGCCGGGGCAAGCGGTCCACCGATCCGGAGACGGGGCGGATATCGACCGACAACACCGGCCAGAAAGTCGTGGTCGGCGGCGGCGTGTTCGTCGTCCCGTTCGTCCAGCAGCGCTACACCCTCGACCTGTCCAGCCGGCACATCCCGATCGCCGTGCGGGGAGCGGTCACGCTGCGCGGCATCAAGGCGAACCTCGAAGGCGTGGCGATCGTCAAGGTCGGCGGCAACGAGGACGCCATCCGCGCCGCCGCCCAGCGTTTCCTCCAGCAGCAGGAAGGCATCGTCGGCTTCACCCAAGAAGTTCTGTCGGGCGCGCTGCGGGCCATCGTCGGCCGGATGTCGGTCGAGGACATCATCCGCGACCGGGCCGCCTTCGCGGGGCAGGTGGCGGAGGAAGCCGAGGCCAGCCTGTCCGGCCAGGGCCTGGTCCTGGACGCTTTCCAGATCCAGGACATCACCACCGAGGGCTCCTACCTGGAGGACCTCGGCCGCCCCGAGGCCGCCCGCGCCAAGCAGGAGGCCGACATCGCCGAGGCCAACTCCCGCCAGGCCGCCGAACAGGCCCGCCTGAAGGCCGAGGAGGAGATCGCCGTCGCCCAGCGGACGTTGTACCTGCGGCAGGCCGAGATCAAGGCGGAGACCGACGCGGCGACCGCCCAGGCCAACGCGGCAGGCCCTTTGGCGGACGCCGACCGGCAGCAGCAGATCCTGGCCGAGCAGGAGAAGGTCGCCGAACGCCAAGCGGCGCTGACCGACCGCCAGCTCGACACTCAGGTCCGCAAGCCCGCCGACGCCCGCCGCTACCAGGCGGAACAGGAAGCCGAAGCGCTGCGGGTCGCCCGCGTGAAGCAGGCCGAGGCGGAGCGTCTGGCGGCCATCGCGGCCGCCCAGGCGGAGGCCGAGCGGGCCCGTCTGACGGGTGAGGGCGAGAAGCAGCGTCGCTCCGCCCTCGCCGAGGCCGAGGCCATCGAGGGTGCCAAGCGCGGTGAGGCCGAACGCGCCCGCCGTGCGGCCATCGCCGAAGCGGTACGCCTGGAGGGCGACGCGGAAGCGGCGGCCATCTTGGCCAAGGGCGCCGCCGAGGCCGAGGCGATGCAGAAGAAGGCTGACGCCTTCGAGAGCTACGGTGACGCCGCGATGATCCAGATGATGGTCGAGGCACTGCCCCAGGTCGTGGCCAAGGCAGCCGAACCGCTGTCCGCCATCGACAAGATGACCGTCATCTCCACCGATGGCGCGAGCAAGCTCTCCCGCACGGTCACTGACAACGTCGCCCAGGGCATGGAACTTCTCTCCTCCACCACCGGCGTCGACCTCGCCCAACTCCTGGGCGGGCTGACCGCCGCCAAGACGTCCGCCATGCCCGAGCCGAACTCCTCCAACGGCAAGATCGAAATCGCCGGATAACTCGCACATCCTTGGGGCCCGCCGAGAGCGGGCCCCAAGACGCAGTGGAAGACAGACGCGCAACCGGGGGGATGCCGGTGTTTCGACAGTTGAGGACGCCTACGGTTGCGGGCAGCGGGGCCGCAGGCCGTTTCTGCTGCCCGGCGGTGCATACGGGGTGCCCTACGGGCAATTATGGGCCGGTGCGGCCCCCGGCAGCGGCGGCACGGAGGAGACTGCGGTGGAGGAGGAGAGTGGGGGCGGCGCATCCGCGAAGCGGCGGGGCCTGCCACCACAGGCGCGCTCAGCCCGTGAGGAAGGCGCCTTCGGAGCAGGGGCGGCAGACGAAGACGTAGCCCAACCGGCCACCGAGGTTCATCTGGGTCTGCCGGTCGATCCCCTCTTCCACGTGTGCCGCGAATTCCGTCGTGCCGGAGCAGGACGGGCACCCGGGCAACCGGTCGTCGTCCAGGTATGAGGGGCTGCCGCCGAGCGATCCGAGCACCTCGCGTTGCATCCCGAACCGCTCGTAGGGCTCCCGCTTCCACCCTGAACGGGCGAGGTCGTATGCGTCGCGCGGGAGATCGTCGCCGTCATCCTCCTCGGGTTCGAGCGTCACGACCCGGGTCGTGATCGCCGACACTGCGGGCAGCAGCGTCACGCCCTTCTCGGGTACGGCCACCGGTACCAGTCCCGCGGGCGGGAAGAGAAGTACCCGATTCGCCCCGGAGGTCGCGTCCCACAGCTCGCAGGCGCCCGGATCGTTCTGGCACACGAACACCGACAGGACGCCGTACTCGACCGGCAGGTGCGCGAAGAACTGCATCGGCCCTCCGCAGTGGTCGCCGCACACCGGCCAGCTGAACGCCTCGGGGGCCAGCGGCACACCCCCGAACCTGGCTCGTCCTCCTCGATCAGGAATCCGGGTGGTGGAGGCGGCAACCGCGCTCCCTGCTAAGGAGCTTGCTCGCTCACGGGAACGGGGGCGGAGAGACAACGGGCACCTCGACGATTCCATCGGTCACCGGAACAGCCGAGCATGCCCGTTGATCACGCTGCCGCACCGGGGGACTCCAAGATCCCCGACGGAGTCAAGCCTGAGAGGAAGTTCTGATAACCCCATTCGGGACGCTTGGATAGCTTGGACAGGGCTGGTCGAGGGGTGTGGGTGGTGGGTGAGGTAGTGGTGGCTGACGGTGTCGTAGTTGAGCACGTGTTCGGGGATGTGGCCGGTGCCCGGTTGGAACCCATGGAGGAGAGTGCCGTTGCCGGAGCGGTTGCCGCGCGGCGGCGGGAGTTCGCCACCGTGCGGGATTGCGCGCGTCGGGCCATGGCGCGGCTGGGGGTCGCCTACCAGCCGTTGCTGCCGGGGGCGTTCGGTGCTCCCGTGTGGCCGGAGGGTGTCGTGGGGAGCATGACGCACTGCCCCGGGTTCCGGGCGGCCGCGGTGGCACGGGCGGCGGAGTTCCACGTCGTGGCGCTGGACGCCGAGCGCAACGAGCCGGTGCCGGACGGGGTGATGCGGCGCGTGGCCGGGTCGCGGGAACAGCGGTGGGTGGGACGGGCGCTGGCGGCCGACGACGGCGTGCGGTGGGACCGGTTGCTGTTCAGCGCCAAGGAGTGCGTCTACAAGGCGTGGTCCCCGCTGACGGGGCGGTTCCTGGCCTTTCACGAGGCAGAGCTGTGGCCCGTCGGTGACGGGGTGCTGGCCGCACGGCTCGCGGTGCCGGGGCCGGTGGTCGAGGGTCGGCGGATCGGGGGCTTCCACGTCCGGTGGGTGATGCGGGACGGGCTGCTGACCACCGCGATCACGGTGCCCCGCCGGTAGGGGCACCGTGATCGGACGCTGCCGTCGTCACTCGGAGGCGGCGGTGCTCCTGATCAGTGCGGCCAGGCGGCGCAGGCCCTCGTCCATCAGGGCCCCGGTGACCAGGCTGAACGAGAGGCGCAGTTGGTACTCGGTCCCGGGCCCGGTGCCGAAGTGGCGCATCGGGGTCCACAGCACGCCGTACTCGCGGGCGGAGACCTCCAGCAGCGCGTCGTCGGCGGGGAAGGGCACGGTGACGACGGCGAAGAAACCGCCGTGAGGGACATTCCAGGTGACGCCCGACCCGCTGCCCGGCGGAAAGTGTCGGGACAGCCCCGCCAGCAGCCGGTTGAGGTTGTCTCGGTAGAGGGCGATCTCCCGGGCGTTCGCCTCGCGGAGGGCGCAGTCGTGGGTGAGGAGCTTCCCGGCGATCACCGCCTGGGCGATGGGCGAGGTGTTCACCGTGAGCATGCTCTTCAGCTTGGACAGTTCGTCGGCCAGGAGTCCGGTCGTGCCGTCGGCGGCGGTCACCCGCTGATCGGCCAGGACGTAGCCGACGCGGGCTCCGGGCAGGCCGGTCTTGGCGAAGGACCCCAGGTAGACGACGCGGTCCCGGGTGTCGAGGGACTTCAGAGTGGGCAGGGGCTCGCCGTCGGCGGTGAAGTAGCCGTACGGGTTGTCCTCCACCAGCAGCAGGTCGAGGCGTTCGGCGAGGTCGAGCAGGGTATGCCGCGTCGGCACGTCGATGCTGACGCCCGAGGGATTCGCGAAGTCGGGGATGAGGTAGCACGCGCGGGGGCGCAGGCCTCGCGCCCGGGCATCGCGGACCACCTCTTCCAGGTGGGCGGTGTCGACGCCGTGCCGGCCGCCGCGGACCTCCAGAACGGGCATGTCGACGAGACGGGCGGCACCCGTGATGCCGACGTAGGTGGGTGAGACGGCGAGGAGTACGTCGCGGGCGTCGGCGCGCAGGGCCCGCAGCACCAGGAACATGGCCTCCTGACAGCCCACGGTGACGACCAGGGCCTCGGGATCGGCCACGATGCCCTCGTCGACGGCGAGGTGCCGGGCGATCAGCTCGTGGACGATGCCCTTGGTACGGCCGTACTGGTAGAAGGTGCGCCTGACCTGGTCCTCGTCGAGGCCCCGCTCCTCGCGCAGATGGCGCTCGTAGCGGTAGAGGTACTGGTGGACGAGGGCGGTCTCGAAGAAGCCCTCGTACGGGCGGCCGGGGGCGAACGAGATCGCGTCGGGGAAGCGCTGGGCGATCTCGTTGAGGAAGGTCATCGATCCGAGGGCCGGATCGGTGAGCGAGGCGTGCAGGTCGGCGAGGTTCAGGGACGCCGGCACGGCGGGGCGGGTGTCGGTGGTCGTCCGGCGTGCGGTCACCACGGCTGGGGTCCTCCACTGCTCGGGGGCCGGTGGGCCGTGCGCGCGTCGGGCTGCGGCCAGGGCCGGCCGAGGGGCTCCGTCGCGCGACGGGTCCGCAGCAGGGCGGCTGCGGCGGGATCGGTGCAGCCGGCGAGACCGAGGGCGTCCCGGAACTCGGCGGCCAGCAGGTCGAGGGTGCGGCGGACGCCGTCGTCCCCCGCGACCGCGAGACCCCACAGCACGGGCCGTCCGAGGAGGACGCCGCGGGCACCCAGGGCGAGCGCCTTGACGATGTCGACGCCGCTGCGGACACCGGAGTCGAGGAGGACCTCGCAGGCCGCGGGGAGCGCCGCGCGGATCTCGGGCAGGGCGTCCAGGGTGGGGACCGTGCCGTCGAGCTGGCGGCCGCCGTGGTTGGACACGACGACGGCGTCGGCGCCGCATTCGGCGGCGCGGACGGCGTCCTCGGGGTCCAGCAGGCCCTTCACGATCAGCGGCAGTCGGGTACGGCGGCGCAGTTCCTCCAGGTCGGACCAGGACAGGGACGGGTCGAACGCGGCGGCAGTGTGGCGGGCCACCGCGGAGGTCCCCGTGGCAGCCCGGTGAGCAGCGGAGGCGGCGCCCGTGGTGAGGTTCGCGGCGACGACGTCCTCGGGCAGGGTGAAGCCGCCCCGGACGTCCCGCAGGCGCCGGCCCATCCAGGGGACGTCCACCGTGAGCATGACGGCCGTGCAGCCGGCGTCCTCGGCGCGGCGCACGAGGTCGAAGGTCCGGGCCCGGTCGCGCAGCCAGTAGAGCTGGAACCAGGTGGTGGCCCCGACCGCGGCCACGTCCTCGATGGTGCGGCTGCTGAGCGTGGCGACGGTGAAGGGGATGCCGGCTTCCTTGGCGGCGCGGGCCCCGGCCAGTTCGCCGTCCGGGTGGACCAGCCCCTGGTAGCCGATGGGGGCGGTGGCCACGGGCATCGCGGCGGGCAGGCCGAGCAGGGTCGTCGCCGGTTCGCAGCCCGACACGTCACGCAGGGCCCGCGGAACCAGGTGGGTGGTGTCGAAGGCCCTGCGATTGGCGGCCAGGGTGAGTTCGGATCCGGCGCCGCCGGCCACGAAGTCCCGTACCGGGGCGGGCAGCAGCCGGCTCGCGGCCTGTTCGATGTCGGCGAGGCTGTGGAGGTGCTCGACAGCCGTCGCGGGGGCGGCCTGGGTGGTGTCCGTCATCGCCCGGGGCCGTTGCGTCGGTACATCTCCAGTTCGACGGCTTCGTAGAGGGCTCGGATGTTGGACGAGCCGAAGGTCTTCGCCCCGAGTCGTTCGATGACCTCGAAGAAGAGGGTGCGCCGGGGGTGGGTGGAGCGGGTGAAGATCTGGAAGAGCTGGCCCGCGTGGTCCTCGTCGACGAGGAGGTTCAGGGTGCGGAGGGTGTCGAGGTCGTGGTGCCGCAGTGCCACGCGGTGGCCGAGGAGTTCGTAGTAGGTGGCGGGCGCGGTGAGGAACTCGACGCCGCGGCCGGCCAGGACGCGGACCGTGGCGGCGGCGTCGGCGCTGGAGAAGGCGACGTGCTGGACGCCGGAGCCGCCATGGTTCTTGAGGAAGTCGTCGATCTGGCCGGGCTCGGCCTCGGGGTCGGGCTGGATGAGGGTGAACGTGATGTCACCGGAGCGGCTCTGGACGACCTTCGACAGCATGGCCTGGGCGCCGACGGCGATCCGCTCCTCGAATATCTCGCGGAAGCCGAGGGCCTGGCGGTAGTGGGCCACTGTGTCGGCGAGCTCGCCGACCGCCAGGCAGACGGCGAAGTGGTCGATCTCCAGGAGGTCCGGGCCATCGGCGGGCCGCTCGGTGTCGCCCGGGGCGAGGGGCTCGAAGCCGGGGGGCAGGTCGTCGCCGTCGTCCCGTTCGACGAGGGTGTGGACCACGTCGCCGAAGCCCGACACGGTGGCGGTGGCGCGGGTTCCGGGGCCGGGGTGCCGGGTCGGCGGGGCCACGGGATCGGCGCCGTGGGCCACGGCGTGTTCGTACGCGGCGGCGGCGTCGGCGGTGCGCAGGGCGATGCGGGCGACGCCGTCGCCGTGCTGGTGCGCGTAGGCGGTGGCCGGGTGGTTGTCGTCGATGCCCTGGGTGAGGATCAGCAGGGTGCGGCCGTGGCGCAGGGCGAGCGACCGGTGGCCGGGGCCCTGGGCCGTGCCGACGGGGGTGAACGCGTAGTGGGAGATCCAGTGGGCGCTCGCGCGCTCCAGGTCCTCGACATAGAACTCCACGTGGTCGAGGCGGAGGTCGTCGACGGGCAGTCCGGCGTCGTGGCGGACGATGTCTGCTGCCGTGGTCATGGGTGCGTGATCCGTTTCTTCCTGGAGGTGACGTGGGGCGCCGGGGGTGGCGGGCCGGGTGCGTGGCGCGGAGTCCGCCACCCCGGTGTGGCGTGTCCCCGCGGTCAGGCGGCGGGAGAGGGCGGCTGCCCGTCCCAGACGGCGGGGCAGAACTCAGGGTCCGCGTAGTCCGGCGTGCCCTCCGGGGTCCTGCGGACGAGGGCGTCGTGGTTGTACGTGGCGAAGCTGCCGTCGGCGAGGGGGAAGGCCCGGTAGGCGTTCTCCCCGTCCTGGAGGTGGAGGGAGATGGCGCGGCGGGGCTCTGTCGAGAGGTTGGGGCCGCTGCCGTGGTAGGTGCGGCAGTGGTGGAAGCTGACGTGTCCTTCGGGTATGACCATCGGGACCTTGCGGACCTCGGCTCCGTTGGCTTCCGCGGTGCGGTGCAGGACCGATTCGGCATCGCGGCCCAGTTCGACGAAGTGGCGGGCCGTGACGGCGTCGCGGTCGAGCTCCCGCCAACGGTGGCTGCCATCGATCATGGTGATGGTGCCCATCCGCTCGTCACACGTGTGGAACGGGATGAAGGCGGTCAGCATGCGCTCGGAGCTGGAGGTGGCCCAGTAGTCCCGGTCGAAGTGCCAGGGGACGAGGTTGCTCGGCTCCTGCGGGCTCGGCGGCTTGAGGATCAGGGTGGACTGGAAGACCCGGATCCGGTCGGCCTCGGCGAGGCGGGCGGCGACGGCTCCCAGGAGGGGCTTGCGCAGGACGCGGGCGATCTCGTCGCTCTCGTAGTGGATGTAGTCGTTGTGGCGCTGGACGGCTCCCTTCTCGGGGGTCCAGTACGCGAGGCGCGGCGGCCGGGCGGGCAGGGTGCGGCTGCGGGCGCCGCCGTAGAACTCCTCGGAGGCGCTGCGCAGGAGGGCCGTCTCCTCGTCGGTGAACAGCTTCTTCGACAGGTACCAGCCGTGCTCCGCGTAGAAGGCGACGTCGGCGTCGGCGGGGAGGAGGTCTCGCTCCTCGTGGGTGAGGGTGAAGGCATCAGCGGGTGCGGACACGGGGGTCTCCTTCCGGGTGGTGCGGCAGCGGGGTCGTGGACGGGGTGGGCCGGGCCGGGATGTCCGCGAGGACGCGGTCGCTGAGGGCGGTCCATGCCTCTGCGGCTCGCCGGTGGAAGGGGTGCGCGAGGTACAGGGCGAGGGCGTCCTCGTCGTCGAGGAGCCCGAGAACGGCGTAGTCGTAGGCGGCTGGGCGGTCCGAGACGTTCCGCCCGCAGGTCCAGGCCCGCAGCTCCTCGATCTCCTCCCCCATGCGTTCCTGGAGCTCCTCCGCGGCGCGGGCCTCGGGGCTGTCCCAGGTGATGCCGGGTTTCAGGCGGAAGAGGACGATGTGGTGGATCATCTGGATTTCTCCGCGCTGCGGTTCAGGGCTGTCCAGAGGCGGGCGATGTCCTCGGGCGTGGTGTGGATGTTGGCGAGGGAGACACGGATGACGTAGCCCTCGCGGATGACGGAATGGGAGACGAAGGCTTCCCCGGCGTCGTTGAGTTCCGCGACGACTCGGGCGTTGAGGGCGTCGAGGGCGGCCCGTCCCTCCGGGGTGCCGGGCCGTGGCCCGTCCGACGGCTGGTACTGCAGGCACACCAGGGGGTAGTCGGACGGCACGGGGCAGTGCCAGTCGGGGTGCGCGTCGGCGAGGGCCCGGAGCGAGTTGGCGAGGTCGACGGCGTGGTCGAGGCGGCTGCGGAGCCCGTCGAGGCCGAAGGTCCGGATCACCCACCACAGTTTCAGAGCGCGGAAGCCCCGCCCCAGCTGCGGCGACAGGTCCATGAAGTCGGACGTGCCGCCGGGGTGGGTGGATGTGAGGTACTCGGGGACGAGCCGGTAGGTGTTGGCGAGGGCCCCGCGGCGGCGGCAGTGGAGGGACGTGGCGTCGAGGGGGACGAAGAGGGTCTTCTGCGGGTTGACGACGAGGGAGTCACCGACGGACACGTCCTCGAGGGCCGGGCGCAGGGCGGTGGAGAGGGCGAACAGCCCGCCGTAGGCCGCGTCCACGTGGAGCCACACGCCGTGGCGCCGGCAGATGTCGGCGATCGGGCCGAGCGGATCGGCCGCCGCCACCGAGGTGGTGCCGACGGTGGCGACCACGGCGACGGGACGCCGGCCCGCCGCCAGATCGCCGACGACGGCCTCTTCCAACAGGTCCGGGCGCATCCGGTAGCCGCTGTCGGAGGGGATGCGCACGACGTTGCGCAGGCCGACGCCGAGTGTGATGGCCGCCTTGTCGACGGAGCTGTGAGCCTGGTCGGAGGTGTAGATCCGCGGGGTGGGCACGTCCGGACCGGCCAGGCCCTGCTCACGGATGTCGTGGGAGTACGCCGCGTCCCGAGCCGCGCCGAGGGCGTACAGCGTGGCCAGCGAGGCCCCGCCGACGAGGACGGCGTCCGCGTCGGCGGGGTAGCCGGCCATGTCGGCGAGCCAGCGCAGCACGATCAGCTCGAGAGCGGATGCCGACGGGCTGGTCTTCCACAGCATGGCGTTGACGTTGAGGGCCGCCGTCATGGTCTCGGCGAGGACCCCCGGGAAGCTGGCGCACGTGGAGAAGTAGCCGTGGAAGGCCGGGTGGTTCCACTGGACCAGGTCGGGGACGACCTTGTCCCATGTGTCGGCCAGGATGCGCGAGAAGTCGTCGCCCTGTTCGGGGGCGGCGGTGTCGAGGCGGGCCGTCAGTTCCCCGGGATCGTAGGGGCGGGCGACCGGTACGTCCCGGACGTGCTCGAAGTGGTCCCGGAGGGAGGCGAGCAGCTCACGGCCGTGCCGTTCGAAGTCGACGGGTGCCCAGTCGCCGGTGGCTTCGAGCCTGGTGGTGGGCTCAGCCATGCGCATGCCCGTTGTGGTGCGCGCCGTCGTGGTCGCCCGCCTCGACGTCGACGGGAAGCTCGGTGAAGTAGACGATGCCGCGGGGGCCGTCGCAGTACTCCTCGTAGAAGCCGCCGAGCAGCTCCTCCTCCTTCTTGATGAAGACCTCGTGTTCGGCACGGCTGCGCCAGCTGTACATCATCCAGATCTCGGACTCCCGCTCCTGGAGCTGGTAGAAGCGCCCGTGCTCGCACCAGCCCGGGTCTCCGTGCGCGCCGGGGCCGACGATGTCGTCCATGATCTGCATGAGTTCCAGGGCCCGGCCCGCGAACTCGTCCTTCAGCTTCCAGGTCTCGATGACGGTGACCTTGTCGGTGCTCATGTGTGTTTCCCCTCGGAGTGAGTGAGTGAGTGAGTGGTGGGTGGGTGGGTGGTGAGGTCGGGTCTGCGGGTCAGTGGCCGGTGACGGCGTCGGTGATGGCCTCGATCTCGCCGGCCACCGCGGCCATCACCGACTCCACGAACGGGGTCGCCTCCGGGCCGGGTACGAACTCCGCGACGAGGTGGAGCGCGTCGGGCCGGTCCTCGAAGAGGAAGATGAGCGGCAGTTTGGCGATGCCGGTGAACACCTCCTCGGCCTCGAAGAGCGTGGACCCGGGGGCGGGCCGGCTGACCTCGGCGAGCATGGCGTGCACCAGCGGGGCGTCCGGTCGAGCCTGGATCGTCCGGAGGTCGCTCAGGGAGACGTCTGAGTGGTCCAGGGTTTCCAGGAGGCCGCGGCGCAGCTCCGCCAGGTGGGCCAGGACGGAGATGTCGGAGGTGCGGGGGCCGGCGACCAGGGGCACCACGTTGGTGAGGCAGGCGACCTGTCGGTCGTCGGCGCTCCGCTTGGTCATCGGCGTGGCCAGGGAGACCGCGTCGGTGGCGAGCCGGCGGGCGAGGACCGTGGTCAGCGCGGCGTGAAGGATGCCGAAGACACTGGTGCGCGCCGTGTCCGCGGTGGCCAACAGGGCTGTGTGCGCGGGGCCGGCGAGGTGGATCTGCCTGCGGGTGGCGGCGTCGCCGGGCGGCACGGGGACGGCGAAACCCTCCCGGAGGGGGGCCAGCCGCTGCTGCCACCACGCGCGCAGTGCGGCCGGGTCGGCCGGCGCGTGCCAGATGCCGGCAGCGTGCTGCGGCGGGACGGCGGGACGGTCGAGCAGTAGGTTCTCCAGGTGCTCCAGCAGGACGTCCACGGCGAGCGCGTCGATGGCGACGTGGTGGACGACGAGGAGGAGGGTGGGCAGTCGGCCGGGCAGCAGGTACGCGCGGAACTTCAGGGCGTCCGCGAGGTCGAACGGGCGGCGGGCAGCGGCCGTGGCCGCGGCGTCCCCGTGGGGGCCGTCGGCCGGGAGGTGTTCCAGCCGGAAGGCGCAGGCGGCCGGGTCCGCCACCTCCTTGACGAGTTGCCCGCCGCGGAGGTGGTAGGCGGTGCGCAGGGAGGGGAGGTCGCGGACACAGTCCCGCAGGGCCGCCTCCAGGCGGTCGGCGGGGACCTCGTGGGTGAAGTTCAGCCGGTAGACCTCGTTGTTGCCGCAGCTGCCGGGGGCGAGCATGTCGGCGAGCCAGATGTTCTGCTCGCCGACGCCGCAGGCGTCCGCGCCGGAAGTCGGGGACCCCTCGGTCGGGGTGGGGCGGGCGTTGCCCCGCCGGCGGTGGACGAGATCGGCGAGGGCGCCGAGGTCCTCGCAGCGATGGATCTCCCTCAGGGGCACATCGGTGGCGTGGTCACGCAGCAGCCGCTGGCGCAGTGAGATGAGCTCCAGGGAGGTCAGACCGTGCAGTCGGCGGCGGTAGGAGGCGGGGTCCGGCGCGGTCGTCGTGCAGAGGGCGAGGACGTCCTCGATGCGGGCGGCGCCGCTGTCGGTACCCGGACTCCCGGCGTCGGCGAGCAGCGCCGACAAAGCCTTCTCGTCGATCTTGCCGCTCATGGTGGTCGGGAGGGCGGCAACGGTCAGGATGTCGTGGGGGACGCTGTAGCGGGGCAGAATCGCGGCGAGTTTGTCCCGGATGTCCTCCGGGTGCGGGGTGGCCTCGGGCGTCGCGGTGACGAAGGCGGCCAGCCGGGTGCCGGCGGGGGTCTCGCGGGCGGCGACGTGCCCGTTGGCGACACCCGGGCAGGTCAGCAGGTGGGTGGTGATCTCCTCGAGGTCGACGCGGATTCCGTTGACCTTGCACTGGCGGTCGGACCGGCCGAGGCACGTCAGGACCCCCGACACGTCGCGTACGACGATGTCGCCGGTGCGGTACGAGGGGTGGGGGGAGTCGGCGCGGCGGAAGAAGGCCTTGCTGTCGCGGGCGTGCGCGGACAGGTACCCGGCGGTGACGTTGGGGCCGGTGACCACCAGTTCGCCCGCTTCGCCCGCAGCGCAGGGGGCGCCGTCCGGTGCCAGAACCTCGGCGGTGACCCCGGGCATCGGCAGGCCGATCGGGATGGTCGTGGTGCCGTCGAGGTCGTCGGGGGTCACGACGTGGTGGGCGGTGTAGACGGTGGCCTCGGTCGGCCCGTACGCGTTGATCAGCCGGAGGGACGGGTCCACGATGATCCGGCGCGCCAGTTCCACACGCAGCGGCTCACCGACCGAGGTCACCACCTTGAGGGTGGCCGGCAACGTGCGGTGGTGCTCCAGGTGGCGGGCCAGGTTGCCGGGCACGTTGGTCAGGGAGGTGAGGGGGACGGGGGTGTCCCCGATCCGGAAGAGGTCCTCGAAGAGGACGAGGGTTCCGCCGTGGACGAGGGGGCCGAGGATCTCGGCGAAGGAGACGTCGAAGCCGACGGAGATGGTGAACGCCGAGTAGGCCATCTCCTCGGGGGTGTACGTGTCACGCAGCCAGTCGGTGAAGAAGGACAGGTTGCGGGCCGAAACGGGCACCGCCTTCGGCAGGCCGGTCGAGCCGGAGGTGTACAGGACGTAGGCGGTGGGACCGGGGGTGGCGGGGACCTCCGCCTCGGACACGGCACCGCCTGGGTGTGCGGCGTGGAGCACGGAGCGGTTCAGGACGGGCGTGTCCCCCTCACGGAGGGCGGCGGCGTCGGGGTTGTCGTCTTCCAGGACGAGCAGGTCGCAGCCTGCGTCCGCCAGCATGAACCGGAGCCGTGCGAGGGGTATCCGGTCGTCGATCGGCAGGAAGGCGGCGCCGATCCACTGGGCGGCGAGGAACAGCGTCACCGTGTCCGTGGACCGGTTCACACACACGGCGACCGTGCTGCCGGGGCCGAGGCCGCGTGCGCGCAGGGCGTGGGCGTGGGCGAGGACGGCGGCGAGGAGTCCGGTGTAGGTGATGGTGGCGGCGCCGTCGATGAGTGCCGTGCGGGGGCCGTGCTCGTGGGCGGCGCGGCGCAGCAGCTCGTTGGTGTCCATCTCAGTGCTCCGTGCGCGTGAGGGCGGTCGGGGAGACGAGTTCGGGGGCCGCCAGGTAGCCGGCGAGATCGGCCGGCGACCACACGGCGTTGTGGTTGACGGCCTCGGCCACGGCCGGGTCGTCGTCCAGCGGGAAGCGGTGCAGGCGCAGGGGCAACCCGGTCTCGGGCCTGTCGGCGAGCCTGCCGGCCAGGCTGGCCACCCATACGTCGCGCGGGTCGAGGTCGGCGACCATCCGGTACCAGTCCGCGTCGGCCAGCGACTCGGGGTGGTGGCCGGCGGTGTGCAGTCCGGCGAGCATGCCGCGGGAGCTGCACACCAGATTGGGAACGGCGTTGACGAAGCGGCAGCCGGGCTCGCCCGTGGGTCGTGCTTCCCCCGTCACGACGCGTGCGACGACGTCGCCGGGCAGGGCCTGGAAGAGTTCGTCGCCGGTCATGTCGAAGCTGCGCGGGTAGTGGCCGGTCATGAGGATGGCCTTGGTCCAGCTCCAGATCGCGTCGCCGGCGTTGATCCGGCGGCTGGTGCGGTCGCCGAAGACGTTCGGGATCCGCAGGACGACAGCGGACAGGCCGAGCTCGCCGGCGTGGCGGAAGTGGTGCTCGGCGAGGGCCTTGGACCGGCCGTAGCCGTCGGATTCCGGCGGGAGCGCGGTCACCGGCCCGGCGGTGATCTCACTGCCGGGCGCGTACGCGGCGGTGGAGAAGACGGCGGTGGTGGACAGGTAGGTGAGGGCCTTGCGTCGCGTGGTGGCGGCGAACTCGACGATGCCGGCCGCGCTGTCGGTGTTGACGGCGGCGAGGCCCGCGTACGGATAGACGTGGTTGACGGCGGCCGCACTGTGGATCACCCAGGCGACCCGGTCCGCGAGGGTGTCGTACACCGGGCCGTCGAGGCCGAGGCGCGGACGGGTGATATCGCCGGCGACGCAGGTGACGAGGCGCTCCCGGGCGGGGTCCCAGCCGGTGATCGACCGCAGCTGTTCCACGACGGCGGCGCGGCGCTCCTCGCCTCCGCGCAGTACGCACACGACCTGCCGTCCGGCGGCCAGGAGGTCCGCCAGGACGTGGGCGCCGACGAAGCCCGTCGCACCGGTCAGCAGAACGGGGCCGTCCGGGTCTGCGACGGCGTCGGCGAGGGTCAGCCCGGCGTGGCGGTCGGCGATCGCACGGATGGCCTCGGCGTCCGCGCCGTCGGCGTCGGCGTCGTCCGCCCCGGCGTCGTCCGCGCTGTCGCCGCGGTCCCCGGTGGCCGCGGCGGGTCCGGCCGCGCCCGCGGCCGCACCGGCGGCAGCTGCGGCATCGAGCCGGGCGCGGACGTGGGCCGCGGTGGGACGCGCCGTGAACTCCTCGACGGAGAGTTCCACGCCGGTGAGGCGGTCGATCTCGTCGAGGAGGTGGAGCAGCCCGAACGAGTCCCCGCCGAGCGCGAAGAAGTCCTCGTCCAGCGCGGTCACGGGTTCCGCGGTGTGCTGCGAGAACAGCTCGAACAGCACCGTGTCGGCGACCGGCGCCGCCGTAGCCGCGGAGTCGGCATCGGCCTGCACCCCCGCCCCGGCCTCGTCTCCGCTGCTCTCGGGGTGGACGACGGCCTCGTACGGAATCCGGCCCGGGATGCGGACCACGGGACGCGGGGTGCGGCGGTCGGCCTCGTCGGCGCCGATCAGGCTGCGGGCGTCCTGGAGCAGCACGTGGGCGTTGGTGCCTCCCACGCCGAGGGAGGAGACACCGGCGATGAGCGGGGCGTCGGCGTCCCGCCCGGCGCGCAGGTCCACGGCGGTGCGGGCGATGCTCAGCGAGCCGTCGGACCAGTCGTGGGCGGTGGTCGGGGCGGTGAGATTGATCTGCGGCGGCAGGGTGGCGTGCGTCAGGATCAACGCGGTCTTGATCAGGCCGAACAGGCCGGCGGCGACGTCGCAGTGACCGATGTTCGCCTTCACGGAGCCGAGGTGGCGGCCACCGGGTCCGGGTGTGCCGTACGCCTTGGCCAGGGCGCGCAGTTCGATGGGGTCGCCGACCCGGGTCCCGGTGCCGTGGGCCTCGAGGTAGGAGACCAGGGCCGGTTCGAGCTCGGCGTTGTCGAGGGCGGTGGTGACGCAGTCGAGCTGTCCGTCGATGCTGGGGGCGACGAAGCCGACCTTGCGGTCCCCGTCGTTGTTGACGGCGCTGCCCAGGACGACGGCGTGGACGGGGTCGCCGTCGGCCAGGGCGTCCTCGAGGCGCTTGAGGAGGATCACGGCGGCGCCGTTGCCGGGGACAGTGCCGTTGGCGTCGTCCGCGAAGGGCCGGCAGTAGCCGTCGGCCGAGTAGATGCCGCCCTCGCGCACCTCGTAGCCGGTCTCGCCCGGCGAGTGGATGCTCGCGGCGGCGACCAGGGCGCGGTCGCACTGGAAGGCATTGAGGGCCTGGATCGCCTGGTTGAGGGCGACCAGCGAGGAGGAGCAGCCGGTGCCGATGTGGAGTGCGGGGCCGGTCAGGCCGAGCCGGTAGGCGATCCGGGTGGCCAGGTAGTCGCCCTGGGTGCCTTCCAGGATCTGGCTGACGTTGCGGGCCCACAGGTCGGGGCGGTGGAGCAGGATCTCCTCGAAGAACGACGACGGGCTGCACGAGGAGAAGACACCGGTCACGGAGTCCTGGCCGGAGCCGGCCGTGCGCAGGCATTCCCAGGCGAGTTCGAGGAGCAGCCGGTGCTGCGGGTCGGTGAGGCCGGCTTCGTACTCGGAGATCCCGAAGGGTTCGGCGGCGAACCAGTTGGCGTCGGCGATGTGGGAGGTGAGGTTGACGCGGCCCCCGGTGACGGGACCGCGCGTGAACACGTCCCGGCCGTCAATCAGCAGCTGCCAGAAGCCCTCGGCGGTGTCGATGCCGGTCGGCAGTTTGAGGTGCATGCCGACGATGGCGATGCGGTCGTCGAAGGTCATCGTCCCTCCACCGGGTCGAAGGCGGGTGCGTCGGTGGCCGTGGCGGCGCGGCGGCGGCGGTCGGCCTTGACGAAGGGCAGGTGGACGAGGATCTTGCAGCTCATTCCGACGACGAAGACGACGACCGCGGCCTGCAGGGAGTGGTCGAAGAGCAGGCCGAAGAGGGCGAAGCCGAGCATCCGTCCGAGGGCGTTGAACATCATGACCAGGCTCTGGCCCTTGCCGAGCATCTCGCTGGGGACGTTCGTGTGCATGAAGCTCACGAAGTACGTGCCGTAGACGCCGAAGGCGAGGAAGAGGAGGAAGCAGCCGAGGGTGAGGACGCCCAGGCGCAGCGGTGCCTTGTCGGTCATGAGGTCCACGGCGGGGCCGACGAGCAGGATCAGGAAGACGGCGGCGCCGACGACCATCGCGCCCATGCTGACGGCCAGGCTGGTGGAGGTGCCCCAGCGTTTGGTGTGGGGCACGACCAGCAGCGAGAGGATGCCGGCGCCGGCGCAGACGGCTTCCAGGTAGCCGTACTCGACGGATCCGGCCCGGAAGACCTGCGTGATGACGTACGGCAGGCCCACCGTGATGAAGGGGTACATGAACAGGTGGGTGGTGAACCCGTTGGCCATCAGGGAGGTCAGCCGGGTGTCCGCGGTGATCAGCTTGCGGAACATGCCCAGTTCCTCGCGGGCGACGGCGCGCAGGCCCTGAGCGCCGCCGTCGGGCGCCTTGGCCTGGGTGTAGGCGACTCCGCGCTGGCACAGGAAGCCCGCGGCGAACAGGGCGGCGGTGCTGATCGCCGTGGCCGTGAACCCCGCGGTGGAGTAGAGCAGGACACCCACGACGGGGCCGATCATGCGGACGGAGTCGCCGATGCCGAAGAGCAGGTTGTTGGTGTCCAGGATGTCCTTCTCGTCGATGACATCGGGGACGATGCTGGAGAAGCTGGTGGTGACGAAGGCCTCGCAGACGGAGAAGCAGAAGACGGTGGCGTAGACGAGTGCGACGGTGGCGTCGGTGTCGAGGAGCCAGGCCCCCAGCAGGAACGCCACAGCGACGAGCACGCGCAGCGCGTCGCACACCAGGATGATGTTCTTGCGGTTGAAGCGGTCACAGACGACGCCGGTGACCAGGCTCAGCGCGAAGAAGGGGATGGTGCCGACCAGCAGGGCGAGACCGAGGTCGGTGGCTCGGCCGGTGAGGTCGAGCAGGTATACGGCCATCGCGGCGTTGAAGCCGAAGGTGGCGAGCCGGCTGGCCGAGGAGCCCAGCACCAGCCGGGCCACGGGGCCCGACCTCATGGCCTTGAAGGCTTCGAAGGTCTTCACTTCCCACTTCCTGTCTCGCGTCGGGCCCTGCGCTTGCGGGCCAGTCGTTCCCGAGCGGACGGCTCGGCCGGTGCCGTGTCCCGTTCGGTCCGGTTCCGTTTGTGGACGTGCCGTGCCTGGAGGTCGACGGACGTCTTCTCGTAGAGGTCGATCAGCTCGAAGCAGCCGGGGAACCGCTCGTTCAAGAGGGTGAGCAGCCGGAGCATCGTCAGGGAGGTGCCGCCGTGGTCGAAGAAGCCGCGGTGGTCGTCGAGCGGGGTGCCGGGCAGAACGGTCCGCCACAGCTCCCGGACGTCGGCACGGGGCCCGACGGCGTCGGCGTCCGTCTCGGGGGCGCGTACGGGTTCGGGCGCGGCCCAGGACCGGTCGGCCAGGGCCCTGAAGTCGGCCTTGCCGTTGGGCGTGAGGGGGATCTCCCGGCAGAACCGCAGCTGATGGCCGCGCATGTAGCCGGGCAGGGACTCGCGCACGCGCTGGGCGACGGTTCGGGCGATCTCCGCCTCCGTGACGGCGCCCTCCTGGAGGAGGGCGTAGAGGATCACGCCGGTGCGCTCGGGGTTGGCGGTGACGCGGAGGTCCTCGATGCCGGGGATGCCGGTGAGCAGGGCGGTGTACTCGCCCGGTTCGACGCGGAAGCCGGAGATCTTCATCATGGCGCCGGCGCGTTCGACGAAGCGGAGGCCGTGGACGCCGTCGCGCAGGACGATGTCGCCGGTCGGATATGCGGCGACGGTCGCTCCACCGACGTACCCGTCGAACAGCTGCGGCCCGCGAACGATGAGTTCGCCGCGCCCTTCGACGGGAACGGTGGCGCCGAACCGGGATCTGACCTCGCACACGACCTCGCTCATGGGCGCGCCGAGGGTGGAGGGCGGGGTGTTGGGGCGGAGTTCGCCGACGAGGCTGACGGGACCGTTCTCGGTGGGGCCGTAGACGTTGAACAGGCGGGGTCCTGCGGGGAAATGGCGGAACCAGGTCTGCGCGGCGCTGGTCGGGTAGTCCTCGCCGCCCACTGCGCAGACGCGGACGTCACGCAGCCGGTCGAAGTCCTCGTCGCTCATGGAGGCGACGAGGAAGGCCCAGTAGGAGGTGGGCAGCGGCAGGTGGGTGATCCGTTCGCGGGCGACGAAGCCGGCGAACGCGGCGGGGTCGGCGCGCTCCTCGGGCGGGAGTACGGCGAGCCGGTTGCCGACGAGGACGGACAGGCCGAGTTCCTCGATGAACACGTCGTAGGCGGGGTTGCCGCACTGGGCGATGACGGCGTCGGTGCCGCCGTACGCGGCGTTGATGCCGTCGACGTACGCGTCCAGCGAGGTGGTGCCGAGTCGGACGCCCTTGGGGCGGCCGGTGGAGCCGGAGGTGAACATGATGTGGGAGGGCGCCGCCGGCCCGCCGGGGCAGGGCGGCGGAACGGGGAGCCCGGCCGGGTCGTCCCCGGTGGTGAGCGCCGGGTACGGGGCCGGGACCGCCGCCGGGTCGTCGGCGACGACCGCGTCGGCGTCGACGGTCTCGAGGATCTCGCGGATACGCTCGGGCGGGTTGGAGGTGTCCAGCGGCACGTGGACGGCGCCCATGCGGGAGCAGGTCAGCAGGGTGACGACATGGTCCAGGACCTGGCCGGACAGGCAGGCCACAAGTGACTTGCGGCCGATGCCACGGGCGGCGAGGAGGGCCGCGAGCGAGTCGACGCGGTCGTGGAGCTCGCCTGCGGTCAGGCGGGTGTCCCGTTCGGTGTAGGCGAGTTCGCCGGTACGGCCGTCCCACGCCGAGCGGAAACGTTCGTACGCGCCGCGGCGGACGGGGGCCCGGTCGGGCGCGGTGCCGGCCGTGATGCGGCCGGCCCGCGTGGTGAACGTGCCGAGCGGGCGGTCCGGGTCGGCCAGGCCCCACCGCAGCCACTCCTCGAGGTGGTCGGCCAGGGCGAGGACCGTGGACTCGGCGAGGAGGCCGGGGTCGTACTCCCAGAACAGGTGCAGCGTTCCATCGATGATCTTGGCGTCGACGATGAGGTCGAGCTTCGCGGGTCCGCTCGGGAGCAGGAACCGGTCGGCCCGAACCTCGCCGAACCGGAGGCTCTCGCCGCCCTCGTCGTTGAAGGACAGCATGATCTGGTAGAGCGGGTTCCGGCTGCCGTCGCGGTGCGGGGCACAGGCGTTGAGGACGTCCTCGATGCGGAAGTTGGTGCGGCCGAGGGCGGCCGTGGCCGTGGCACGGTTGGCGTGGAGGAGATCCGTGAAGGTGGCGTCGGGCCCGCTGACGCGGGTACGCAGCGGGAGGGTCTCCATGAAGAGGCCGATGGTGTCGTGGTGGCGGGTGTCACCGCGGTTGGCCGTAGGGACGCCGATGACGACGTCGTCCTCGTGGCTCATGTTGCACACGGCCAGGGCCAGGGCGGTGTGGACCGCGTGGAAGGGGGTCACGCCCCAGGTCCGGCACGCCTCCGTGAGGGTTGCGGTGTCGGTCCCGTCGATGACCCGGTGAAAGGTCTTGGCCGGGTTCTCGCGGTCGCTCCGGCCGCCTTCCCGGGTGGGCAGGTTGTGGCCGGCGGGTGCCCCGGTGAGGAGGTCGATCCACCACGAGGTGTCCTGGGCGGAGTCCTGCCGGGTGAGGGCGGCGGCGTGGTGCCCGAAGTGGACGGGGCTCGGTGCGTCGCCGGGCGCGGTTCCCAGGGCGAGTTCCGCGTAGCGGGCCGCGAGGTCCTCCAGGAGGATCCGCTCCGACCACCCGTCGAAGACGACGTGGTGGACGATCATCTGGAGGAGGGCCGATCCGTCGGGCAGTGGGTGGCAGACCGCGTGGAACAGGGGGCCGCCGAAGATGTCGACCGCCTCCCGGCGGGCCTCTCCCAGGTGCCGGGTGGCCTCGGTCTCGTCGGCGCAGGGGTGCGGCTCGGCGATGTGGTCGGCGGCCGTCCCGCTCCCCGGGCGCAGGACCAGGCGCTCGCCCTCCTCCACCACCCGCGAGGTGAGCACGGGGTGCCGGTCGAGAACGGCCTCCAGCGCCCGGTGCAGCAGGGCGAGGTCGATTCCCCGGCCGAGCCGGAAGCAGATCGGGTTGACGTAGTCGGCGCCGGTACCGAGCTTCTCCAGCAGGTACAGACGGCTTTGGGCGGGGGTCAGCTCGAACTCGTGCGGGACGTCGCTCCCGTCGGGAACGGGGAACGGGTCCGCGGCCCGGTCCGGGCCTGCGGCGGCCAGCAGCTCGGCCTGGTGGGCGAGGGTGGTCTCGCGGTAGAGCGCCTCCAGGGTGAGGCTGGTGCCGAAATCCTCGTTCATGCGGCGCAGCAGGACCGTGGTGGACAGGGAGTTGCCGCCCAGGGAGAAGAACGACACATCGGTGGGCAGGGGTTCGAACGTGCCGAGGACTCCCTGCCAGACCTCTTCCAGTCGACGGGCGATGGAACCGGACCCGGAACCGGCCGCGGCGGGGGCCACGGCGGCCATCGGGGTGGCGGCCGCGTCGCGGTGGAGCCCGTCGAGGTCGACCTTGCCGTTCGGGGTGAGCGGCAGCTCGGGCAGCAGGCGCAGCGTGTCGGGCACCATGTGGGCGGGCAGCCGCCTGCGCAGGGTGTCGCGCAGCGCCGCCTGGGTGACGGTGGTGCGCGGGAGGGAGTCGTCCGTCACGACGTAGGCGCGCAGGCTGCGGCCGTCGGGTGAGACGGCACAGACGCAGTCGGTGACGCCGTCGACGTCCCCGATCGCCTTCTCGATCTCGGGCAGGCTCACCCGGAACCCGCGGATCTTGATTTCCCGCGTGGTGCGGCCGTGGTAACGCAAGTCGTCGCCGGTGAGCGAGGCGAGGTCACCGCTGTGGTAGCCGATCACGCCGTCGAGGGCGGCGACCGGGCGGAATGCCGCCGCGGTCTGTTCAGGGTCGAGGTAACCGCGGGCCAGGCTCTCGCCGAGAATGACGATCTCGCCCCGCTGATCGGGGACGCACAGGCTGCCGCGGGTCACGACGGCGATCGTGGTGTTGCAGATCGGGGTGCCGATGCGGACCGAGCCCTGCGCGAGGTCGGTGGCGGTGACGCGGTGGACGACGCAGCCGACGGTGGCCTCGGTCGGGCCGTACTCGTTGTACAGGCTTCCGTTCGGGAAGGCCCGGTACCAGGGGGCGGCTACGCCGGCCTTGAGGTCCTCGCCGCCGATGACGAAGGTGTGGCGGTCGGCGCGGACCTCTTGCGTGACGCCGAGGTTGGCAAGGGCCACGAGGTGGGACGGGGTCAGCTTGAACAGACGCGGGCCGCCGGCGCCGGAGCCGAGCTCGCGGACGAGTCCGGGCAGTTCGTCGCCCTCCGCGACGATCCGCAGGGTCAGCCCGGCGGAGAGCGCGAAGAGGGTGGTGGTAACGGTGGCGTCGAAGGAGAGCGGGCCGACGACCACCGCTTCCTCGGGACCGTGTTCCAGGTAGGTGCCGGCGCTGTGGGCCAGGTAGTTGGTGACCGCGCGGTGGGTGACGGCCACGCCCTTGGGGCGGCCCGTGGAGCCCGAGGTGAAGATCACGTAGCAGAGGTCGGTGCCTGCGGGATGGTGCGCGGGCGGGGTGAGGCCCGGACCGGGTGCGGGGAACTCCGAGCGGGTCACGGTGCGGACCGGGTAGCTGTCGTGGTCGCCGTCCTCGACGCATGCGAAGCGGATGTCGTACGCGCCGAGCAGGTCCGCCGCGTTGCGGCGCAGGTGCTCGGAGTCCATGGGAACGTAGGCCGCCCCGAGCTTGTTGACGGCGAGTACGGCGACCAGCGATTCCGCGGACCGGGTGAGCATGAGGGCGACCAGGTCGCCGGGACGCACTCCGCGCTCGTGCAGGAGTGCGGCCAGGGCGTCGGCGCGGGCGTCGAGGGTGCGCTGGTCCCAGGTGTCGCCCTGCGGGGTGCGGACCGCGGGGCGGTCGCCGTGGGCGGCGACGACGCGGGAGTGGGCCTCCAGCCAGGTGGTGTCGGTCAGGGGCACCGTCGGCCCGGTGAGCAGGGCGACGCCGCTGCCTTCGCCGGAGGGGACGCAGAGGCCGGCTGCGCCGGTGAATTGATGGGTGACGGGCGCGAGGTGCGGACTCCCGGCGGTGGCGCGCAGGAAGGGCTCGAACAGGTCGGCCATCCGGGCGATGCGCTCGGCGGAGAACAGCGCGCTGGCGTACTCCCAGTGGACGTGCAGGCAGCCGTCGACGATCTTCGCGTTGAGGGTGAGGTCGAACTTGGACTCCACGGTCGCGGCCTTGACGGACCGGCCGTGCCCGGTGTGGAAGGGGAACGTCTCGCTGCCCTCCGGCTGAAGGGCCAGCATGATCTGAAAGACCGGGTTGGCCCCGAGCAGGCGGGGCGGGTTCAGCTCCTGCACCACCTGGTCGAAGGGCACCGCCATGTGGGCGACCGCGTCGTGGAAGAACTCCTTGGCGCGGACGACGGCCGTCTCGACGGGGCTGTTCCAGTCCAGCTCGTGGCGGAAGGCCACCGTGTTGACGTACATGCCGATCGCGCGGCCGTCGTCCTGCGTCTCGCGGCAGTCCACCGGGGAGCCGATGACGATGTCGTCCTCGCCGGAGAGGAAGGAGACGAACAGCGCGACCAGCGTGTTGAGGGCGACGAACGTGGTGGTGCGCCGGCTCCGGGCCAGCTCTGTGACCAGTGCGGTGGTCTCGGAGCCCAGCACGGTGTGCAGGGCGGCGCCGTCCTTCGCGGTCAGACGTTCGGGGCGCTCACCGTCGAACGGAAGGGCGTGCAGGACCGGGGCGCCGGACAGGTGCCGCACCCAGAAGGCGGTGCTTTCGGCGGTGGGCCGCTGCGCGGTGGAGAGGTGGCGCAGGAATCCCTCGCCGTCCTCGTCCCACTGCGGCGCCAGGCCCGCCAGGCGCGCCTCGTACGCGCTGCGGAGGTCCCCGATGAACAGTTCCTCGGACGTGCCGTCGAAGATGGCGTGGTGGATGGCCATCGCGAGGAAGTGGCGGTCGGCCGCCGCGGTGATCAGGGCCGCGTCGAGGAGGGGACCGGTCTCCAGGTCGAAGGGCCGGTTGAGGCGGTCGTGCAGGATCCGCTCGGCGCCGGCCAGGTCCAGGCCGGGCAGCTCCAGCCGGGCGAGGGCGTAGTCCTCGGTCGCCCGGGTCCGCAGGACCACGGTCCTGTCCGCCGGGTGGAAGCGGGAGCGCAGGACGCGGTGGTGGTCGACGACGTCGACGAAAGCGGTGGTCAGGATGTCGGCGGACAGCGGGCCGGAGAGTTCCAGCAGGGTCAGCGAGTTGTAGAGGGTGGACGGGCCGGTGGCCTGGGCCATGGTCCAGAAGCGCTGTTGGAGGGGCGAGATCGGTACGGTGTCCAGCGGCGCCCGGCGGGCCCCGGAGCCGTCGGGTCCGGCAGCCGGGGACGCGGCAGGGGCCGTACCGGCAGCCGTAGCCGCACCTTCACCGACGAGGGCGGCGAACTCGCGGAGCACGGGCCGGTCGAAGACCGTCTTCACCCGCAGGTCGACGCTGAACGCCTGGTTGACGGCGTGCACGTACCTCGTCGCCAGGAGGGAGTGCCCGCCGATGGCGAAGAAGTCGCTCTCCCGGTCGATCGGGGTTCCGGGGTCGAGCAGCCCGCGCAGGATCTCCGCGAGGCGGCGCTCGGTGTCGTCGGCGAGCTCTCCGAGGGCGTCGCCCTCGGTGCGGCGCGGTACGAGAGCGAGCAGGGCACGCTGGTCGATCTTGCCCGTCTTGTTGAGCGGGAAGGCCGGCACCTCGACGATGCGGTCGGGGCACATGTGGCGGGGCAGCGCGTCGGTGAGCGCGGCCGCGACCCGGTCCACCCAGTCCGTGCCGTGTGGATCGGCCGGCGGAGTGTGGACGAGCGGGCGGACGCGGGCGGAGCGGTCGTGGGGGGTGCCCAGGAGCCGGCTGTCAGCCAGCCCGGAGGCGCCGTCCCGGAACAGGGCTACGTCGAGACGGCTCAGCCGACCGTGCTCGTCGCGGGCGTAGTGGGCACTGGCGTGCAGCCCGTCGGCCGCGGCCGCGGCGAGGAGCTCGTCCAGGTCGCTCCGGTCGGAGGTCCGCGCGACCGGCCGTGCGGCCGCTCCTCCGACGCCGGAGACGATGGCGTGCAGGTTCTCGCAGTACGCGGCGGTGCGGTCGTTGCGGACACCCCGTACCACAGCCATGTCCGCAATGCCGTCGGCCAGCTCGCCCCGGAGCCGGTCGAGATCGGCGGGGCCGCCCGCGCGGACGGCCGGGCCGGCGGCCGGACGGGCCAGGGCCCGGGCGTCCTTGGTGAGCACGACGTCGTAGCGGAAGTCGAGGAGTTCACTGGAGTGCCGGGTGACGCGCGGCAGGACGCTGACGCCGGCCACGTCCTTCCTCGTACGGGCGTATTCCTCCCAGTAGAGGTCGGACAGCAGCAGCTCACCGGTCCGCTCGGAGTGGGCACGGGCGAGGCGCAGACGTTCGATGGCGGGGCGCGGCTCGGGCAGGGCGGCGTCGCGAGCGTCTACCAGGGAGAGACTGAACTCGTCCAGCAGGTCGGTGTTGCGGATGTCGCCGACGAAGACATGGCGGACGGTGTCGATGGCGAGGACCTTGTCCAGCACCGATTCCAGGTAGGCCGTGTCCGGGAAGTACTGCACGACCGAGTTGATGATCACGGTGTCGACGCCGGCGGCACGGACGCGGTCCGCGTACCGGTCGATCTCGGCCGCCTCGCACTCGAAGAAGCTGAGGTCGCCGGTGTCGATCAGGCGGGCGTTGGCCTGGTTCGCCTCGATGATCGAGGGCGAGAAGTCGCAGGCGAGGTAGGAGCGCACGGAGCGGCTGAGCGGGTAGGCGATGATGCCGAGGCCGCACCCGATCTCCAGCACGTTGACCGGGCCCAGCGCCGATATCCGGCTCAGGGTGGAGTCGAGCCAGGCACGCATCTCCGCCTCGGGGATGCGCTCTCCGGTGTAGGAGCTGATCCAGCCGGAGGTGTTGAACTCGATGTCTCCGGTGACCCGCTCGCTGTACGCGTAGTCGTAGAACTCGCGCCACTGGTCGACGGTCGCCGTCGCGGCTTCGGCGCTCGGCTCTTCGGGCCGGTCCTCGGACTCCGCGGTGTGCGCCCGCTGGACGAAGCCGACGAGGGAGCGCGGCTCGTCGGGGCCACCGGTCACCAGCACCATGCCGCGGGCGACGCCGGGCACGGCCTCCAGCGCGGCGTTGATCTCGCCGAGTTCGACGCGGTGGCCGCGGATCTTGACCTGGCCGTCGCGGCGGCCGAGGAAGACGACCTGGCCGTCGTTGCGCTGCCGGACCTGGTCGCCCGTACGGTAGCCGCGGGTGGTGCCGGCCGTGAAGAAGGGCCCGGGCTCGTCGAGGGGACGACCGAGGTAGCCGGCCGCTACCTGCGGGCCGCGCAGGACCAGCTCGCCGGCGGCGCCGAAGGGCACCGGCCTGCCGCGTTCGTCCTCGATGGTGAACTCCGTGCCGGGAAGCGGCCGGCCGATCGCGAACACGCGCCGCTCGTCCCGGTCGGCGAAGTCGGCGACGAAGACGCCGACGGTCGTCTCGGACGGGCCGTAGTGGTTGAACACCCGTACGTCCGACGGGACGGTCCGCAGGGTGCGGACGAGGCTGCGCGAGGCGGCTTCCCCGCCGAGGATCAGCGTCGTCCGTGGCAGCAGCTCCGCGATCGGATGCGTCTGCAGGAGCGCTTCGAGGTGGCCGGGGGTGATCTTCAGGACGTCGATGGCGCGGTCACGGAGGAAGGCGCGCATGGCGGTGCCGTCCAGGATGTCGTCCCGGGTCGCTATCTCCAGCCGCCCGCCGGTGGCGAGCGCGCCGAACAGCACGGTGTTACCGAAGTCGGTGGCGGGGCTGGAGTGCCAGGCGTGGCCGTCGCGGGCGCGCAGCCCGAGCCGGGGGACGACGCCGCCGAGGTAGGCGGCAAGGTTCCCGTAGGTGACGCGGACGCCCTTGGGCCGTCCGGTGGAGCCCGAGGTGAACACGTGGTACAGGTCCCGGTCGGCCGGCACCTCGACCGTCTTCGGCCGGGGGCCGTCCGGGTCGGGAAGGGTGCGGACGTCGAGGACGTCGATGCCGTACGCGGCAGCCTGGGCGCCGAGGCTGGGCAGTTCCTCGGCCACCAGCAGGCAGGCAGGGCGGCTTGTCTCCAGGACGGCGGCCCGGCGCGGTGCGGCGTCGTCCCGGTCCACGACGACGTAAGTGGCGCCGATGGACAGGATGCCGACGACGGTGCGCACCAGCTCCAGGGAGCGTTCCATGGCGAGGGCGAAGACCGCGTCCCGGCCGTGGCGGGCCAGGAGCACGGCCCCGATGCGGCGGCCCTCTTCGAGGAGTTCGGCGTACGTGTCCTGCCGGCGGCCGTCGGACACGGCGATCCGGTCGGGTTCGGCGGCGGCGACGGCGGCGACCCGGCGCAGCACGTCGACGGCGGCGGGGCCGCCGGTGCGGGCGATGGCGCGCCGCTGCCGCGGAGTCCCGGCGTCCGGCGCCGGACGGTGGTCGGCGGATGTCGGTGCGCCGGCGGCGAGGGCCGTGAGGTCGGCCACCGGGCGGTCCGGGTGCTCGGTGACCTCGGCCAGCAGGGCGGTGAACCAGTCCGCCCAGCGCTCGATGGTGGCGCGGTCGAAGAGACCGTCGTGGAAGACCCACTCGATCTCCCGGGTCTCGCCGTCGCCGTCGCCGTGAACGAAGATCTCCAGGTCGAAGCGGCTGTGGCGGTGGGCCTCGGGGAGCTCCTGGGTGACGGCCCGGCCGAAAACCGGCCTGGACACCCGGTTGTTCTGCAGGACCAGCACGATCTGGAAGACGGGTGTGGTGTGGTCGTCCCTGCCCTCCACCAGCCGCTCGACGACCCTTTCGAACGGTGCCTGCTGGAACGTGTAGCCGAACTCGATCTCGTCCTTCTTGACGGAGAGGACCTCCCGGAAGGTGGCCTCGGCGGGGACCGCGCCGCGGACCGAGATCATGTTCACGAAGAAGCCGATGGTGCCGTGGATGTCCCGCTGCTCACGGTTGGCGATCGGGCTGCCGACTACCGTCTCCTCCTGGCCGCTGATCCGGGCGAGGAGGATGCCGAGGAGCGCGTGCAGGCCGGCGAACTCGGTTGCGTCGTCCGCCAGGCAGACCTTGCGGAAAGCGGCGTACGCCTCCGTGTCCAGGCCGCGGCGCACCACGTCCGCGCGGCGCTGGGCCGCCGGGTCGGGCGTGAAGTCCGCGGGCAGGGCGTGGCGCCGAGGCGCCCCGTCGAGGCGCCGCTCCCACTGGCCGACGAGGCTGTCGAGGACGTCTCCGGTCAGCGTGGTGCGCTGCCAGCGGGCGTAGTCGTGGTAGGCACGGTGGGCGCGCGCCGGGGAGTCGGGGCCCGGCTCGGGGTTCTCGTAGTACGCCGCCAGGCGGTCGAGGATGAGCGAGATCGACCAGCCGTCGCAGGCGATGTGATGGATGTTGAGGACGACGTGGTGCAGGTCCCCGGGGCCGGTGACGATCCGACAGCGGACCGGGATCTCGTTGCGCAGGTCGAACTGGTGGTCCGCCTCGACCTGTTCGAGGGCGCGGGCCTGACGCAGGGCGTCCTCTGGCGTGTCCGCGTGGTCCAGGGCGATCCACGGGTCCGCGTCCAGGAGTTCCTGGCGGACGGTGTCGTCCTGGGGGCGGAAGACGGTGCGCAGCGCGTCGTTGTCGGCGACGACGCCGCGCAGGGCTTCGGCGAACCGGTCGGGGTCGAACGGGCCGCGGACCTCGAGGACGGTGACCGAGTTGTACTCCTCGGACCGCTCGGCGATCTCGTGGACCAGCCAGAGGCGTTCCTGCTGGTGGCTCGGCGGTACCGGGTCGGCGTTCGGCGGCGCGCCGTCCCCCGCGGTTTCGGCGACGGGGATGCTCTGGGTTCGGGGCAGCAGGTGCGCGATGATCTCCGCCTTGTTCTCGCGGACGTACGCGCGTTCCTCCGGCGTGAGCACCTCGCCGCCGGTCGACCGCAGTCGGCCGTCCCCGAGGAAGAAGCGGACTCCGCGGCTCGCCGCGTCCCGAAGGAAGGTGAGCGGCCGGTCCTGCGGTGCGTTGCCCTGATCCACTGCCATTCCCATCCCCTGATCGCTGTTCTCCGCCCGGTGCGCGCGGGGCGCTCGTGGCGCCGCCGGCGCACACCGGGCCGCCCGCCCCTGTGCAGGGCGGGCAGGACGGCGCGGCCGGACCGTGGTCTGCGGTCCGGCCGGGTCCGCCCGTTGTCAACGTCGTACGCCGTAGACCGGCGTTACGCCCTTCTCAGCCGAGGTAGCGTCCGCCCGAGCCCTGGCGGCGGACGTCCAGGGTGGCGCAGTGGAACGATCCGCCGAAGGTGTAGACGT
The DNA here is from genome assembly GCF_042715295.1 of Streptomyces sp. NPDC058701. Lineage (NCBI taxonomy): Bacteria > Bacillati > Actinomycetota > Actinomycetes > Kitasatosporales > Streptomycetaceae > Streptomyces > Streptomyces sp. NPDC058701. The sequence continues at coordinate 119,449 of NZ_JBHXSY010000021.1, forward strand.
GGCGGAAGTCGACCGGCACGCAGTCGAAGCCCCATGCGGTCAGCGCCTCGATCATGGGCTGCTCCTGCCGCTCCACGACCACGGTGCGTTCGTCGAGGGACAGGACGTTCATGCTGAGCCAGGGGCTGCAGAAGTACATGGGCCAGGTCGACGGCAGCACGGGCTTGGGAGCCTCGAGTATCTCCCAGTCCTTGAACAGGGGGTGAGGGATGTAGCGCTCGGGGTGGACGAGGAGCTTGCCGGGTGCGAGCGGCACGATCGAGGCGTCGATGTGCATGGCGTGCGGGTCGTCGACCGGAACCTCGTGGATGCGGAATTCGGGACCGAGCGCCCGCCTCATCCAATTGATTCCGAATTCGTTGGTGACATGGCTGCGCTGCACGATGATGTCATGTCCGAAGCGCATGAAATCGGCCGCATCGAATACCGGCTCGAATTCGGAAATCGCATACCCCTGCTCGGTCTCGGCGTCGAAATCTCCGTCGAAGAGTTCGTCGGTGAGCTGGGGGCGGGGGGCGGCGAGCCAGCCGGCGCCGCGCCGGAAGTACGACTTGATCAGGCCGCGGAAGGCGTCCACCTCGTGAGTGCGGCAGCGCCAGGACATGGGCGCCTCGACGATGGTGTCGCCGACGACGATCAGCAGGTCGCGGGGCATGCCCCCGGACATGCCGCCCGGGCTCTGCCACTGCGGCGCGGCGAAGCCGCGCCCGTAGTCGACGTCGTCGGGACGGACGACGTTGATTCCACGCGCCTCGAGCGTGGCCGCGAGGCCGTCCAGCTCGGCGTCCGCAGCGGCCAGGTGGTCGGCGGGAAAGGGCATGCCTCCCGACTCCTGGAAGGCCCGGACGCCCTCCTCGGGCATCGTGGCGAGCATGGAGTCCTGCCAGGCCGGGAAGACCCCACCGGCGAGGCGGCCGACGACGACCTCCTCCAGCGGATCCCACTCGGTGAAGGAACTGACCACAGGCGTGGTGGCGGGCTTTGCGTCGTGAGCGTGCACAGAAATGACCGATCCCCCGATTCCGGAATTTTCACATCGGCGCGGCAAGAGACCCGCGGAAGATTGCAATCGCCGCTTCATTCGGCGGCACGAAAGTAATCTATCCAACATGGGCGCCACCGCAAGATTTTGATTGAGATTTTTCACATCGATATCGCCCGAGCCTCGGACAACTCGAATCGGGGCGCCGGGGGAGACCCCGCGGACCCTGAATTCACCTCGGTGAAACCGCATCATGGCGGTGTGCCGTTCGTACGGAACGGCCGAACTCGCGCGAAGACTGGTTACCAGTCCGTGACGGCGGCCGCGTGACTCGCCTCGGACGCCGCCAGCGCGGCTCTCTCCGCGTCGATCGCGGCGGCCATGTCACGCAGGAGGCGCAGCTCCATCACGCTCTTCATGGAGAGTTCGAGCTCGAAGGTCCTCTTGATGGCCCCGGCGAGTGCGACGGCGTGCATGCTGTTGCCGCCGAGTGCGAAGAGGTTGGAGCGGGCGTGCACGTCCGCGGAGCCGAGGATCTCCCGCCACAGGCCGGCGAGGAGGTGTTCGGTCTCGCCGCGCAGATCCTCGGCCTGTTCGGCTTCGGGGGCCGGCACGGAGGCCAGCAGGACCGCGCGGTCGACCTTCCCGTTCTCGTTGAGGGGGAACTCCTCTACGAGGTGGACCGCCTGAGGCACGGCCTGGGCGGGCAGGGCCGAGCGGATGCCCTGGAGCAGGCTGTTGGGATCCGGCGCGGTGCCCTGCACGGGTTCGACGAAGGCGAGGAGTCCGGCGCCGTCGTCGTGGCGCCGGCGGACGGCGACGACCGCCCGTCGGACCCCGGGATCCCGTTCCAGGGCGGCTTCCACCTCTGCGGGTTCGATGCGCACCCCGCTGATCTTGACCTGGTCGTCCAGTCGGCCGAGGAAGTCGAGGAGGCCGTCGTCGCCCATGCGCACCTTGTCGCCGGTGCGGTAAACGCGTTCGACGCCCGCTCCCTCGGGGGCCGGGACGAACCGGCGCGCCGTCAGTTCCTCGTCCACGTAACCGAGGGCCAGACAGACGCCGCCGATCAGCAGTTCGCCCGCGGTGCCGCGGGGAACGATCCGGTGGTCCTCGTCGACGACGCACAGGGTCACGCCCGGAATGGGTGCGCCGATGGGCGGCGACGTACGGTCGGGCTCGCCGAGAAGCGCGGAGGTCACGTTGATCGTGGCCTCGGCCGGTCCGTAGACGTTGTGCACCCTCGTGGTGACATCGGAGCCCGGCCAGGTACGCAGCCGGTCGCCACCGATCAGGAGGTCGCGCAGCCGCAGGCCGTCGGGCCAGGATCCGCCGAGCAGGGGTTCGGCCATCGGGGTGGCGAGGACGCTCACGTCGACGCGCGCGTCGCGGAACCAGTCCACGAGCGCGTCGGTCGAGTAGCGGACGGAGTCGGGGGCGACAGCGAGCGTCGCACCATATGCCAAACCGCCCCACAGGTCTCCGAGATGAGGATCGAAGGGGGCCGCCATGAGCAGGGCCATGCGGTCGCCGGGGCCGAGGCCGCTGAGGTCGTGGTACCAGCGCACGAGGTTCGCCAGGGAGTCGGCGCCGACGGCCACGGCCTTCGGCTTACCCGTGGAACCGGAGGTGAGGACGGCGTAGAAGGTGCCAGACGGCGCGGAAGCCGCTCCTGGGGCAGGGGGCACGAGTTCGGCGAGGACGCACGGCACGGCGTTCGCGCCGACGGCCGGCACGGGAAGATCGAGGGTCGAACCGGTGCCGGGCAGGATCTCGGGCGCGCCGACCACCGCGCGGATCCGCACGTCCGCCAGCAGGCCGGCCAGCCGGTCCTCCGCCGGTCTGGGTCCGAGTGGCAGGTACACCGCCCCGAGTCGAGCCAAGGCCACGGCGATGGTGACCAGAGCGGCGGACCGGTCGAGGCAGACGGCGACGATGTCACCAGTGGCGACCTGGTCGCGCAGCCGGTCGGCCACCGCGTCCGCGATCTCGTCGATCTCCCGATAGGTGAAGGTGTGCGTGCCGTCCTCGACGGCGGTCGCGTCCGGGGTCTCGCTCACCCAGTGGAGGTACCGCGCAACAACGTCCTCCCCCAACACCGACGGCGAAAACAAACCCTTGTGGGCGATGCTCGGCACCTCGGTCATGCTCATCCCTCTCGCACTGGGCACGCCTGGCCGGATCACGGCTGGCGCGCCTCGAAAGCCCCCGGCCCGACCGTTCGGTCGGGCACATTTCGCCGCAGGACGAGGGGGAACGGAGAGCTCCCGCCCGAAGACGGGATTGACGCTTCACGGTGGCGCTCCGTGCGCGACCGGCCCCCGCCGTCCGGGGCCGGGTCGAACGGCCGGACGGCTTCACTGTCCTGCGCCTTGCCTGGCGCTAGATCTTCACAGCAAAACACCCGATGGAGCAGAAGCCGCCTACCCCGGCGGCTCGGCGCCCAGTAGATACGCTCCATCGAGTGCCGTCAAGTAACTTTGAACTGGGACGTTTCCCGAGGTCCAGCCGGTGCGACCAGCCGGTTTAGCCTCTCGCTCGCCCCGCGCGACGCACTGCTTTTCGGACATTTTCTGCCTACCGATCACCAAGGGAGCGGCACGTGACAGAGCAGCTTGAGGACAGTCCCTGGATGCGCCGATACCACGACAGCGCGCCGGGCGCGCCGCGTCTGGTGTGCTTCCCGTTCGCGGGTGGCGCGGCTTCGTACTTCTTCGCACTGTCCCAGAGCTTGCGGCCCGCAGTGGAGGTACTCGCTGTGCAGTACCCCGGGAGGCAGGACCGCATCGGCGAAGCGTGCTTGGAGAACGTGCCCGAACTCGCCGCGGGAGTGGCGGAGGCGGTGGCCGGGGCAGCGGACGAACGACCCCTGGTGCTTTTCGGCCACAGCATGGGCGCGTTGGTGGCCTTCGAGACGGCGATCGCGCTGAGCGAGAGGGGCCTGGCGCCGCGCGCACTGCTCGTCTCCGCCAGCCGGAGTCCGTCCGTACCCGCTCGCCGGGACGACGGTTTCACCACGGATGAGGAACTCATATCGGACCTGCGGGAGTTGAACGGAACGGACGAGCAGCTGTTGAGGAATGCGGCGCTCATGGAGGTCATCCTGCCGATGGTGCGCGCTGACTACCGGGCTGTGGCGCGCTACCGGAGCAGCCCGGACGCGCACGTACCCTGCCCGATCACCGTCCTTGCCGGGGACCAGGACCCCTTGGTGGACGAGTCCGAGGCCCTCGCCTGGGGGCGGCACACGGCGAGCGACTTCCGCCTGCGGCTGTTCTCGGGGGGCCACTTCTTTCTGGACGAGCACCGGGATCAACTGCACAAAGAGATAGGCCTGCTGACGACAGGACCCTGAGCCGTCGATGGCACAGTCGTCCATTCTCAGCAGCCTCGCCGTCCGCGGCTCGGTACGTGCGCCCGCGCCTGGACACGATTGCCGATGAGCGCGTCCCTTGTCGGGGTGGGCACCTGCGCAGTGGGGGAGGGGCAGGTGCCCACGGGTGACGACCGGGGCCGCTCCCTGCGCCGGCCGTCGTTTCCAGCGTAGATTCGTCGGGCTGGAGGCGCCGCCGCAAGAGCTTCGCCCCGGGCACCGGATCGGTCCGCCTGCCCCGGCTCCTCCTCCTCCTCCTCCGAGGTCCAGCCGGGGCTGACCGGGGAGTCGTCGCGGTGGGAGTAGCGCTCCCCGCGCGCCCAGCCTTTCATCGGCTCCACGCTCCAGGCAGTTTGGCCAGGTGGGCGCGGTGGATGAGGTCTCCCCCTCGATCGTAAGCGTGTTCGATTCGAGGCGGGAGCCCGCCGCGCCGCTCTGTCCCGCGAACGGCCCGATCATGGCCTCGGCTCTGGACGGCCCCGCCTCTCACGCGCAGGCCGGCGAGCGGTGCGACGCTGGATTCAGGGGTCCACGGCGCGGTGGTTTCCGCACATCGCCATGCGCTGCTGTTCGTGGTGTGATGAAACGGGGCTCCGAGGAGGAGAGAGCGATGACCTCACCAGCAGCGGAGCGGAAGACCGTCGCGGGCGTGGTGTCAGTCCGGCCGTTGACCGAGGCGGACCTGGATCAGGCCGATGAGATCTTCAGGGTCGCCTTCGGGACGTTCCTCGGGGTTCCCGAGCCGAAGACGTTCTTCGAGACCGCCGATTACGTCCGCACACGCTGGGCGGCCGATCCGCAAGCGGCCTTCGCAGCGACGGTCGAGGGCGAACTGGCCGGATCGAACTTCGCCGCCAACTGGGGCAGCGTCGGGTACTTCGGACCGTTGACCGTACGTCCGGACCTGTGGGACCAGGGCGTCGGCAGGCGCCTCATGGATCCGGTCATGGAGTGCTTCGACACCTGGGGAAACCGCCACCTGGGCCTGTTCACCTTCTCGCACAGTCCCAAGCACCTTGAGCTCTACCGCAGATACGGTTTCTGGCCCCGATTCCTCACGGCCATCATGAAGAAGCACGTCGCGGGCAGCTCCGCGGTCCCCGGCCGGGTGATGTACAGCGAGCTGAATGCCGCCGAGCAGCCCGCCTGCCTCAGTGCCTGTCGCGCACTGACCGGGGCCGTGTACGAGGGCCTGGACCTGGAGCGCGAGATCGTCGCCGTGTACACGCAGGGACTCGGTGACACCATCCTGCTCCAGGGCGGCGGCTCCCAGCTCGATGGCCTGGCCGTCTGCCACTGCGGAGCCGGATCGGAGGCCGGCGAGGACGTGTGCTTCGTCAAGTTCGGCACCGTACGCCCTGGCGCGGAAGCCTCCGACCGCTTCGAGCGACTGCTCGACGCATGTGAGCAACTGGCGGCCGAGCGCGGCTTGAGTCAGCTGGACGCCGGGATGAACCTGGGCCGCCCGGATGCCTATCGGCGCATGATCGACCGTGGTTTCCGCACTGGGTTGCAGGGCGTCACGATGCACCGGCCCAACGAGCCCGGTTACAGCCACCCCGACGCCTATGTGATCGACGACTGGCGCTGAGACCAGCCCTCTGGTCGCCCGACCGGCCGGCCGGACAGCCTCGCCGTATGGCCGAGTTTCGCCGAAGAACACGGCCAACCCCACCGCGAAGAAGACCGCGGCCAAGAAGACGACCGAGCGGGCCTTTGCCTGAAACCGGCTTCACTCCCGCGCCACACCTGTTGCACACCGACACGGTCACCGATTCCTCCCGCCGTCCCCGAGGCGGACCTGCATCATGGCCCGCTCGCCGGCGGCACCGTGTTGCTCGGCTTCCGCGCGGCCGGCTTCGAAGGCGGCGACGGCCTGGACGGAGTCCGCTTGTGACCAGCGGATGTCGCCGAGGACGCGACGGTGGCGCCCCGTCCAGCCCAGCGGCCCGTCTCGCGCGGGCGGCCGGTCGGCGCGGCGTCAGCTCCACTCGTCGTACACCACCGACCACGGGCGGGGCGGCCCGTCCGGCGGGCGCGGGCCGTCATCGCGGCGCAGAACTGCCGCCGTACGGTCGCGGGCGAGCACGCCGGCCGCGAGCTCCGCGAAGTGAGGGGCGGCCGGGTGGACGGACCGGCCGGCCGGCCAGGCCCCGGTGGTCCGCTGGATGAGCGGGCGGCCGGCCAGCGGCCGCCAGACGACGCGGGGCTCCTTGCGGGCCACCGGCCCCTGGTCGAAGGCGATGCCGCGGCCCGCGTGGACGAGAGCCAGCAGGAACTCGGGGTTGGAGGCGTGCCGGAGGCGGCCGGGCACGAAGCCCTCGGCGCGGCAGGTGTCGAGGATCCGGTCGTACCAGCCGGAGGCCTGGGCACGGGGGAAGAGCACCAGGTCGTGGCCGGACAGTTCGGCGAGCGCGACCTCGGGGAGCCGGGCCAGCGGTGAGGTACGGGGCAGGACGACGCCGAGTTCCACGCACACCTCCGCGCCGAGGCGGAGTTCGGTGGTGTCCACGGGCTGGTGGATGAGGCCGACGTCGAGCCCACCGGAGGCGAGCAGCCGCAGCTGCTCCTCGGTGGTGATCTCCTGAAGATCGACGGACAGGCCCGGGGAGTGCTCCGCGCAGGCCGAGAGCAGCGTGGAGAGCATGGCGACCGTGGTGTCGGGGGGCACGCCCGCACGCAGGGTGCCCAGGTCGCCGTCCCCGGCGCGGCGGGCCACCGTCCGTAACCGCTCCTCGCGGGCCAGGAGTTCGCGGGCCTCGTCCAGAAGCACCATGCCGGCGGCGGTCAGCCGGACCTGGCGGTGCGATCGGTCGAACAGCTCGGCGCCGAGATCCTTCTCCAGTCTGCGTACCGCCTGGCTGAGGGGTGGCTGGGCCATGCCAAGCTGGTCGGCTGCCCGGCTGAAGTGCAGCTCGTCGGCGACGGCGACGAAGATACGCAGGTGGCGCAAGAGATCCACAGCCAGGGATATTACGTGAGGGGCGAACCGATGGTCGATGAACGGATCCGCGGGGTCTTCGCGGGGGCGGGTGCCGAGGGGTTGCTGCATGCGGTCCCTGTCGGCACGGAGCCGGGCGCCGAGGAGGTGGCGGTCGGCGCGGACGAGCCGGTCGTGATCGCCTCGGTCTTCAAGGTGCTGCTGGTCCTGGAGTTCGCCCGGCAGGTGGCCGCCGGCCAGCTCGACCCCCGGGAGCGGGTGCGGGTGACGGCGGCCGACCGGCTCGGCGGCTGGGGCACGGCAGGCTGTGCGGACGACGTCGAGCTGTCGCTGCGCGATCTGGCGTTCTTCGCGATCTCGGTGAGCGACAACTCGGCAGCGGATCTGCTGCTGGCACGGGTCGGCCTGGACACGGTGCGGCTTCTCGCCGGGGAACTCGGGCTCGGCGGGACCCGGATCGTGGGCGGTCCCCGTGACGTATTGGAGTCGATGCTCGCCGAGGTCGGCGCCCGTGACGAGGCGGAGTTCGCCCTCCGATACCCGGCTCTGCCGGACGATCGCAAAAGACGGCTGAGCGTGCTGGATCCGCTGCGGACCAACGCCAGCACGCCCCGTGAGATCACCCGGCTGCTGCGTCTCGTCTGGCGTGACGAGGCGGGCCCGCCTGAGGCATGCGCCCAGGTACGTGAACTGATGACACGTCAGGCGTTTCGGCACCGGCTGGTGTCGGGGTTTCCCGACGAGGTGACGGTCGCGGCGAAGACCGGAACCCTGCCCGGGCTGCACATGGAGGCGGGGGTCGTCCGATATCCCGACGGCAGGCGCTACGCGGTCTCCGTCTTCGCCCGTACGCGGGAGCTGGCCGCCTCGCGTCCGGCGGTGGACGCCGCGATAGGGGTCGCAGCCCGGATCGCCGTCGATTTTCTTCGGCAAAGAGGCGTCTGACCAGCCCTCATATGTTTCCGCATATGAGGAAGCCAGAGTTTTGATCTTGGACGGCGGGGGCCGCGTCCTGATCTCCTGGCGCCATGAGCGACGACACAGACGCACAGCGCCCGAAGCGGCGCATCCAGGAATTCGGCCGGCGTACAGTGCTGCGCGGCGCCGCTCTCGGCGCGACCGCCCCCCTGCTTTCCACCCCCCACGCCTCCGCCTCCGCCGCAACGACACGCAACGCCCCGGCGGCCGGTTCGGCGTCCTTCCGTTGGCTGGGCACCTCCGGCTGGCGCATCGACGTCGGCGGGCGGACCATACTCTTCGACCCGTACATCACCCGGTTCAAGACAGGCCTGTTCGAAGGGGCCTTCAAGCCAGGTACGAAGCTGAGGTCGGACCCCGAGCTGATACGGGAACACATCGGCCGCCCCGAGATCGTCCTGGTCAGCCACTCCCACTGGGACCACATCGCAGACGTCCCCCACATCGCCAAGTCCACCGGCGCCCGGGTCGTCGGCACCGAGACCACGTTTCATCTGCTGGTCGCCTTCGGCGTCGACCCGGACCAGATCTCGGTGGTGAAGGGCGGCGAGGTGCTGGACTTCGGCGGGCTCACCGTCGAGGTCGTGTCGAGTCTGCACAGCCGCAACAAGCGGCACTCCTATTTCGCCCCGGGCACACTCTGCGCACCGCCCGCAGCGGCGCCGATGACCATCTCAGACCTGCCGGAGGGCGACACGCTCGCCTTCCAGGTAACGGCCGGGAGCGGCGGCCCGTCGGCGTTCCTGATGGGCGCCAGCGACTTCTCCGAGCGGGCCGTGCATGGTCTGCGCCCCGATCTCGCGATGGTCGCGGTGCCGTCCAGTGCCTCCACGTCCCGCTATGTGCCCCGGCTGCTGCGGGCACTGGGCGGGCCCGGCGTCGTCGTGCCCGTCCACTGGGACAACTTCGAGGAACCGCTGCGCGACCCCCCGCGCCGCGACCCGGTGATGGACCTGGACGCGTTCGTCGCCCAGGTCCGCCAGGAGTCCCCGGCGAGCCGGATCGTCGTCCCGGACTACCGCACCACGTACGGCGGAGACATGCGACCGGGGCCCTGACCGGCGTACCCGCCGCAGGTGTCCGTCCGATTAGTGGTCACTGATGCGATGTGGGACCGGATCGAGCCGCTGATGCCGGCCGATCCGGTCCGCGGTCGGCGACGGGCCGCGTGCTGGCATGTCATGGGAGCTGCGAGAACATGCAGGCCGGCACTACGCCGTCGTGTTCCACTACGCCCTGCCCGACGAGCCGCCGCCGACGGCTGACCGGGAGAGCTGTCGGAGTTCGAGCGGATCGTGCTCTTCGGCGTCGCCGGACGTCCCGGGCGTCCGCAGCCGCCCGCGGTCACGGCCGTCTCCGCCCGTGACCGCCCGGTACGCCGGCCGCTCGGCACGTTTCCTGCGCATCATTGGACTCATCCACGCGTTCGGCTGCTCGTAGCCGCTGAGCCGGTCCCAGTTCTCCAGCGCCGCGAAGAAGGCGTCCTGGACGGCGTCCTCCCCGCCGCGGGTGTCCAGCGGTGTCGAGTCGGCAGGGGATGTGGTCGGGTGGGTGCGAACCGGTGGTGATCGCGGTGCTGGCCGCTACGGTCAGAATCGTCCTCCGTGTGGTGGCCTGGCGGCGGGAGGTGGCCCGTGAACGTCAACGGGGCCGGGTGGTGCTCGCCGCGCTGCGCTCGGTGGGGCGCCGCGTTTACCCGTAGCCCGGAATCCCTTCCGTGCGGTCGGGTACGGGCGTACGGACACGTCCTCGCCGGCCCCCCTGCCCGTCGTACGCGGTGCTCTTCACGGACGTGGCCCCGGGTTCAGCCGCAGCAGCCGCAGCCGGGACCCCCCTCGCAGGCTCGCCCGTGGACGGCGAGGTCGCCGTAGGCCGACAGAACGCCGGCCAGGTCGCCGGGCTTGTGCCGCAGGGTGCTGTCCAGGAAGGCGAGAGTGGTCGCGGCGACGACCCGCGGGCTCTCGGTGCGGCCCAAGGAGCCGACCAGCGAGGGCACAGGCGGCAGGTACAGGGGGCTGTCCACGAAGGTGAGGTGTGCGGCGCCGGGGACAGTGAGCCGGTAGCTCGTCGCAGTGCCGAGTTCGAGGACCTCGGTGAGGCGGGGTAGGTAGCGCGGGTCGGTGTCGGGGGTGACGGCCTGGGTGAGCGCGAGCGTCGGCTGGTGCAGGGAGGGGGAGACGGGGCCGTGGGGGTAGCCGTCCAGATCGATGACGGCGTCGAACCGGTGGTCCTGGCGGGCTGCCTGCAGAGCGGCGGCACCACCCATGGAATGACCGGTGACCGCGACCCGACCGGTGTCCAGGCGTCCGGTCAACGGGCCCGTCACCTCACCCCGGTCCAGATCGTCCAGCCGGGTGAGGACGAAGCGGAGGTCGGCGGCCCGAACAGCCGTCCAGCCGACCGCCAGCTCCTCGTCCTCGTCCCGGTCTCCGGTGGAGGCGATCTCGGCATGCACCGTTCGGCCGTCGTCGAGGACGACGGCGGCGGAGTCGTACGGGTGGTCGAGGGCGGCGACCACATAGCCGTGGCTGGCCAGTTCCTCCGCCCAGGCGGTGTTCTGGGTACGCACTCCGCCCGATCCGGGGGAGAACAGCACGACCGGGAACCGTCCGCCCCCACCGGCCACCGGGGCGTCGAAGACCGAACGGGTACGGGCACGCGGGAGGCCGTCGACCAGGAAGCCGGGCAGGCCGACCCCGCGGGCGAGAGCGCCGGAAACGGTGCGCGCCTCCTGCTCCGTGCGTCCCAGGTACTGGGCCCGCTGCGCGCCCGCGGCGCCCTTCTGCGCGGGATACCAGAGCTGCACCACGACCGTGCGCCGGTCGTTCGGATCGGCGGTGAAGCTCTCGGGGCGGCGCGGGTCGGTCCACTGCACCACGCGGGTGCCGACCGCGAAACGACCCGACGGCTCGGGGAACACGGGTACAGGAAAATGCCAGGCGGCCACCGGACCCGCGGCGATCAGGCCCACGCAGGCCACCGACCCCGGCAACGCCGCCCACCATCGGGCCCGCCGTGCCGCGGGGGCGGCTCGCCCCCGCGCGAGCGGGGGGGGGGGGATAAGCAAACCCACGGCACCACCACACACTACCCGCAACAAATGAACACCGACCC
>NZ_JBHXSY010000022.1:0-129477 GCF_042715295.1 Streptomyces sp. NPDC058701
CTGGCGCCCCCGTGACATCGCTTCTCACTTCGGCGACATCACCATGGAAACCATGCATCGGCAGCTCGCCAGATGGGCCGAGACCGGCCTCATCCACAAACTCGGCCCCGGCCTCTACGCCGCCACGGCATGGACCCCAACACCCCTTGCGTGACCTGCGAAAACGTTAACTACCCGGCCTTGGGTCAAGGCCCGTCAGACATCTCGATCAACCGCCCTGGGCCCTCGCTCGTTTCGCTTCACGAACCGTCACTCGATCGGTGGCCACACCGAAGAAGCTCACTGCATGCAGGCGCGCGCCGTCACCGAAGACGGGCCTGAGAGCACCCGACGAGCCGGGCTGCGCCCAACGCACACCCCTGCGGTCCTGATCACCTGTGGCCCGATCAGCAGCTGGGGAAGATCGCCGGCCCCACCCCTGCCGACGAACGACGCGAGGCGTTTCGGCTACTGGTCGCGGTACTCGCGGTCGCGGACGAACGGCGCCGCGAACGCTTCTGCCTCGGCGGATGCGGTCACTGGTGGCACAACCTGCCCGTCACTGACGGGTGAGCACAAGCCCCGCCGCGTTCTCCGCTGCTGGAGTCCACCTTCGGCAAGACGGGCTGACGGCAGCCTCATGCGCCCGTGTCGTCGGCATCGAAGCCGATCACCGCGCTCAGGTGCCGCAAGGCATCATCGTATTGTTGGCGTTCAAACTGGAACGGACCGAATGCCACGTAGTCGCGGGTCTTGCGGTGGGGTTGCTCGAAGGTATCCCAGGTTACGAGATCCGCCGTCGCGGTGATGCGGGCCATGAACGGCCAGCACCCCCACTCGCCACATTCACAACCGAGGACGGGTACCTTCCGTCCCATCGCGCTAGTGGACAATCCGAGGAAGTGGTCCTGCATTGGGCCGAACCGGAAGAACGCCGGGATCAGACCGCCATAGACATCACCTGCAGGCTGCATCCCGGCTGCGATCTCGTACTCGTCGATCAGCTTTGTGAGTGGTATTCCGTCGATGTGAGGGACAACCACGGCGGACCGCCGTCGCCGCGGTGCTGGCAGTCGAACCGGATCTCATTGCTGATCATCCCGCGATTGTCTCAGCGATGCTGCATCCCAGGGGCTGTCCGACACAGCTGGGCCATCCGCCTGCGGACGGATTGCCTGGTGGTCGTAGACTCGCGCGCCATGGAAGAGATGTTCGAGCTGGGGACCGTCAGTTGCCCGTCCGGCACCCTGGTGCTCATTGACGGTGGCTACCTGGGGCTGTGGAGCGGGGACCAGTCGCCGGCGGACATCGATCCGGCTTCCTTGGGTATCGAAGACGCCGCAATGGCCGCCGACGTAACGGGCGCTGTCGACTTCGCCGTCAGCGGGCCGGACGCCTCCGAAGCCGTTCGGAGCTTTGACCGCCAGCCAGGCTCCAGGCTCCATGACATCCCGGCCTCGAAAGCCGCCGAATTCGAGGCGACTTTCGATGGACACTGCCGATCTGCCGGTCTTGATGCCCGGCTGGAGGCCCTGCCGGTCAGGGAGGCACACGCCAGCAGGGCCCGCAGGACCGGCGTAGAGGGCGGTGGCGGCTTTTTGATCTTCGGGGTGCCCGTCGTTGCAGTGGGTGGCGTACCCCGAAGTCGGCGCCTGCCCGTGCTGGCTACACGGGTCGACTACGGCGACGGTGTTGGGGAACGCTGGTCCGAGATCTCGATCCGGATGAATGAAGGCCAGGTGGCGTCATGGGTTTCCTTGGGTGACATCGGCGTGGACTGGGCACGTGTGCTTTTCGGCGATGTCGACGCCCTGGGCCTCTGGAAGCACGATGAGCCGGTGGACGGCTTGGCCGATGTGGCGTTCTGGGGCGCCGCGGCAGACGAAGCGGCCGCGACGTTTGCCGCACCCGAACTAGGCACGCTCGGCGAGGAAGGTGTTCGCGGGTGGACTGACCTGCCCGTCTCGGAGGCAAGGGACAGAGCACGTGCTCTTTTGAGATGGAAGGACGAGACCGGACGGCGCATGGCCGTGGACTTCCGGCCGCACTCCCATCACTGGCAGATCATGCGCGAGGTACGTGCTTCGCAGGTCGAGGCGGGATCCGTGGACCTCGGTGATGCCCGTGTGTTGTGCGCGATGACGAGCTGGGGAGATGGCTTCTTCCCAGTGATCGCCGATCTGGATTCGGCGGGTGACCTCCTCGCAGTGCGAGTGTGCTTCTCCGACGCGCCCTGAACAGCCGGCCCAGAGCGTGCGGAATGGGCACAACGACGGGGTAGACAAGCACGAGAAGCTCCTGGCAGACACGGGTGATCTTGGTTCGATGAGGTGGTGCTTGCTGCCCGGACGTGCGCGGTCGACCGGGCTGGGACCGCTTTTGGGCCCCGTCGAGCGGCCCGGACATGGGAGGAGTCGATCACCGCCCTCGACCAGTCCAGCTTCTTCGCGACCCGCAGCTTCTTCAGCAGCACCAGGTGCAGTCGGTCCCAGACACCGGCGTCGTTCCATGCGGCCAGGCGCCGCCAGCAGGTCGTGCCGGATCCGAAGCCCAGCTCCTGCGGCACTCACGGCCATGAATTGTGTCGGATGAACTGTGGCCGCTCATCGCGCCGTTGCTGCCCGATCCGGCGCCGAAGCAGGTGGAGGGCGCCCTCGGGTGCGACTGCGATCCACCCCGCAGCCGCTCTGGCCTCATGAATCTCCGCATCACAGCTCCTTGAACCTTGCCGACTTCTGGGCGAGCACCTCGGCGAGGAACCCGGGTGCCTGGGCGCCGAGCATCCGGTACAGCGTGACCATGCTGGTGATCGCGGTGTCCGCGACTTCCTCCTGGACATGCAGCCAGGAACCCTGCGCCTTTCGCGGGTTCGTCCCCCAGGCGCCGACCACGGCCTGCGCGGATTCGCCGACCTCTTCGGTGAGCTTGAGGACCTGTAGCGTCCACTGCTGCTCCGGGGTCATCCCGCGCTCGGTGTCCAGGCCGGTGAACAGTTCGCCGAGCATGCCGATGGTGTCCCACACGGCCGGTACGGCGGTTGCGGTGTGAGGGACCCCTGCACGGGGCCGGCCAGGGGACTGGTGTCCAGGCGGGTGTACCACTCGTTGGCCAGGATCCGGTGCCGGACGTCGTCCGGGACGCCAGAAAGAAGAGCGGGCAGGGCACGCTGGCCTTCGACCTGGCTCCGGTGCGCGAGGATGGCCCTCCACTTCGTCGCGGCAACGGGTCCCACATCGACGCTCACGGTGACCTGGTCGTCGGGGACGCTCCGGACCGTCTTGCCGACGCGCGCGAGAAGCGGGCCGAGGTCGCCGACGCCCGACTGCGGGTGCGTTGCCAGGTACAGGGCGCCTGGCGTCCAGGGTTCGCCTGCCTCCGGGTAGAGGTGGGGGAGACCGGCGGCGTGAACGGCGAGCTGGGTGACGCGGTGGGTGTGCAGGTGGTCGGGGTGGCCGGTCAGCTGGCCGTACTGGTCGTGGGTGATCACGATGTCCGGCCGCAGCTCACGGATGTGGCCGACGATCTGCCCGACCACATCATCGAGGGGTGCTTCACACAGGCGGGGCCGGCCGGGCGCGGACTCGGGAACGCGGGCGTCGGCGTAGCCGAGCATTCGGATTTTACCGGCCCCCAGGATCGCGAGGGCATCGGCGAGTTCGGCGGCTCGGTGCGTGTCGGCGGCCCAGGTGGCGGTGACCACGGCGGTCGCCGCGCCCGCGGCGGCGTGCTGTGCGAGGACGCCGCCGGCGAGGAGCGCTTCGTCGTCGGGGTGTGCGAAGACTGCGAGGAGGGAGGGCTTAGGTTGCGTCACGGGTGTCTCCAGACAGAGGAGTCGGTGTGTGTGGGCGGTTACGGGCTTGGTACCGAGCCCTTGCCGGTGGCTGCGGCGGGCGGGGCAGCGGACCCGGCGGTGGTGCGCTGCGCGGTCAGCAAGATCGCCGCGAGGGTGCCGGCCTCGGTGATCCGGCCGTCGCCGCACATCGCTACCGCTTCGTCCAATGTGACCCAGCGCAGCTCCATGTCGGCCTCGCTCGGATCCCGGTGGTGCTCGCCGATGCTGAGGCCCCGGGCGAGGTACAGGTGCTCGCGGGTACGCGCGCCGGCAGGCATCCGCCACATCATCGTCAGCAGCTCGACCTCGGAGGCGTGGATGCCGGCTTCCTCAGCGAGTTCTCGGCGTGCGGCCGACAGGGGATCTTCGCCGGGCTCGCATCCGCCGCCGGGGCACATCAGCAGCCGTTGTCCGCAGACGTAGACGTTCTCCTCCACCAGGGCGATCCGGCCGCGGTCGTCGAGGGCCACGACGCGAACGCCGTCGGCGGAGTCGGTGTACTCGAACGTCCCCATGCTCTGGTCGGTGCGCCGGACGGAGTCCCGGCGCACCACCACCCGGACTCCCGTGTATTGGACGGTCGACGAGACCGTGGTCCAGCCGTCGATCATGCCGACTCCTTCGTCTGGCACTGCTCTACTGGCTGGAGGCCCAAGGCTGCTTGGCGGGCGTGCCGCCTGGCTGGCGAAGCACGGTGGATGCGCGGCGAATGGGCGTGGAGCGTGTACGAGGGCATGGCACTCCCAAGGGGGTGAGGGTGGTCTTGCGGGTTGCGAAGGCCCCAGCTCACGCGGGCCTGTGTGGCGCGGTCGGGCTAGGGCTGGCCGGGCGGTGCGTAGGGCTGGAAGTGGGCGGGCGCGTGGTCGAGGGGGAGGGTGGGGTCCCAGGCCGTCAGGCACTGGGCGCTCGGCACGAAGAGCGGCTGGGGCAGTGCGTCGTTGGGCCAGAACCTCCAGGACCCCAGGGCTTCCTCGCACTGGTGGGGGGCCGGTCCAGCGGGTGACGAGGACGGGGACCGTGATCCGGACGACGTCGCCCACCCGGTCCAGGAGTGTGCCCAGCACGTGTACGGCATCGGGGTCGGCCACGATGCCGGCCTCCTCGTGGAGTTCACGGATAGCGGCCTTGGCAAGGCTTTCGCCTGGCTCCACGGTTCCGCCGGCGAGCTCCCAGGCTCCGCGGCGGTGCAGCCCGAGCAGGACGCCCTGCGGGCTGTGGACGATCACACCGACGCCCAGCGCTGCCGTCGGTGCCGGTGGCGCGCTGCTGTGTGGGCGGCTCGGTACCCGCTCGGGGCGACGGGCAGAGTACAGCCGGTAGGAGACCGTGCTGTCCGGCTGCGGGGAGTCGATCGCGGTGACCGACTCCATGTCCCGCCTGCACGCCGCCACGAACACCCGGCCGGCTCGGGAGTGGACCGGCCTGCCGCGGGGCGAGCCGCGCCGAGGCCCCGCTCGCCGCCGCGCCACGACGGGGGTGGATCCTGGCCGAACCGGGCCGGGGTCAGCGCAGTCCGGCGAAGAGGTCGTTCTCGGGTACGGCCGCGCCGGTCGCGTCCTTGACGCGCACGAAGGTCTCCATGCCCATGAATTCCCCGAACCTCTCCTTGCCCATTTTGAGGAAGAAGATGTTCTCGCCCTGACTGGCGTGTGCGGCCAGGGCGTCGAACTTCTGACCGCTGAACGCGGTGGTGTCCACCCACGTGGTGATCTCGTCGTCGGGGAGGCCGATCTCGGCGAGCGCCGCGGACTCGGCGGGATCCGGCTCCGGCATGTCCTCGTGGAACTCGCGCATGATCTCGCCGAACCGCCGCATCGCCGAGTGCGGCATCGTGGTCCAGTACACCTTCGGTGTCAGCCCGGTCATCTCCACCGCCGCCATGGTGATCCGGTGGGCCTGGATGTGGTCGGGGTGGCCGTAGAAGCCGTTCTCGTCGTACGTGACGACCACATCGGGCCGGTAGTGCCTCATGAGGTCCGCGAGCCGGCCGGCGCTCTCCTCCACGGGCGTCCGCCAGAAGGACCCGGGGGCGTCGTTGCTCGGCCAGCCCATCATCCCGGAGTCGGCATAGTCCAGCGTTTCCAGATCGCTGATCTTCAGGACGTCCCGGCTCGCCTCCAGTTCTCGACGGCGCATCAGGGCGACGGCCGCCGGATCGTGCCCGGGATCGCCCGGCTTGACGCCCCCCGGTCCGTCACCGCAGCCGCCGTCGGTACACGTGACGAGCACCGTGCGGACGCCTTCCGCCGCGTACCGGGCGAGGATCCCCCCCGTTCCAGTGGCCTCGTCGTCGGGGTGGGCGTGTACTGCCATGAGGGTCAAGGGCCGGTCAGACATGCGACATTCCTTCTGCAGAATTACATCTCGGTCAGGTGTGCGGGCGTCGTGCCGCGGGCACGGGACCCGGATCCGCGCGGGGGCGGAAGCCGTGTCGGCCTCCGTGTTCCCCCGCCCGTCACGCCGCCGGGCCCTCGGTGGATGCAACAGCGGTGGACGGACCCGGTGTTCCCGGTGCGGGGGCGCTCCTGTCGAGGAGGGGCACGTCACGCCCCCCGGCCCCTACCTGAACCTGCTTCGGGCCGCGGATCGGCCCGGCTTTCGAACCATGGACAACCCGCGTTGTCAACGGGGTATCTTGTCAGCGGGTGGCGGCCGCTACCGCGCGGCCGGCAGATGGTGGGGAGTGCAGGTGGAGCAGCAGGTCCGGGTCCTACCCGATGAGGGCGGTGTCCGCGTCATCGTGTGTGCGGGCGACTTCGACCAGGACACTCTGGAACCCCTCGACCAGGCCTGTGCGGACGCCGAGGACGATCCTGGCGTACGACGGATCGTCCTCGACGTCACCCGGGTCGACTTCGCCGACTCCTCCATGCTCAACCTGATGGTGCGCGTGCTGCGCACCGGCCGCCTGGTCGTGGCCGGCCCGGTGCCGCCGCGGCTGGGCCGGCTCCTGGACCTCACCCAGGTACGCGACCTGCTCCCCACGGCCGACGGCATCGACGCGGCGCGCTCCCTGTAAGGCGGCACCCGCCCCGGGGCGCGCTCCGGCCGTGGCTCAGCGGGCGGGGTACGGGGCGGCCGGGGGGCAGACGCGCGAACGGTGTTACCGGGGCGCGGCCGACCGGGGCTCTGTGGCGGTCAGGACGAGGACGGCCTGGTCGTCGTCGACATCGCTGCCGCGGGTGAAGTCGTGTACGGCCCGGGTGATGTTCTCGATGACGGAGCGCCGGCCGGGCCGGTGCACCGCGCTGGTGAGCGCGGCGACGAGGCGTTGCTCGCCGAACTCCTCGCCGTTGACGTCGCGGGCTTCGGTGATGCCGTCGGTGTAGAGCAGCAGGCTTTCGTTCGGACGCAGCCGGAGACGACGGGTGGTGAGAGGGGTGTCGGGGGAGATGCCCAGCAGCATGCCGGGCGTCTCGACGGCCCGGGCGGTTCCGTCGGTACCCAGGTGGAGGGGCAGGGTGTGCCCGGCGCGGACGAATTCGATGTCCAGGCCGTGGCCGGTGGGCGTGAGCTGGCCGTAGACGAGGGTGACGAAGCCGGTGCCGTGTCCGACGGGCCGGTTGAGCAGCGCCTTGTTGACCGCCTGCGTGACCGCCTGGGGGTCGGGGAGGAGGGGGGCGACGGCGCGGGCCGTGTGGCGGACCAGGGCGGTGGTGGTGGAGGCGGTGGCGCCCCGGCCGCAGACGTCGCCGAGCATGAACGCCCAGCGGCCGTCTTCGAGGGGGAAGACATCGTAGAAGTCGCCTCCGATGTCCAGTCCCTCGCCGGCGGGGTGGTAGTAGGTGGCGACCTCGGTGCCGGGGACGTCCGGCAGGTTGGCCAGGCGCAGGCCCGCTTGCAAGTCGCGGGCGAGGGCGGCTCGCTGGGTGTACTGACGAGCGTTGCGGGCGGCCAGAGCGGCCCGGCGGGCGAGTTCCTCGGCGAGGGCGACCGTGTGTCCGTCGAAGGCGCACTCGCCGGTGGACAGCAGGGTCACGGTGCCGAACGCCCTGCCGCGGTCCATCAGGGGGACGCACACGTAGCCGGTCACGCCCAGGTCGTGCCAGAGTCCGGGCCCGGTGGGGGCGCGGCGGGCGATCTCGCTGATGCCCGAGGCCAGCACCCGGCCGACGGGATCGTCGGCGGCGCCGTGGACGGGGTGGCGCGAGGACAGCAGATCCTCCTGCCCGCGGGTGGGAGCAGCTGCGGCGACGCGGCGCACCCGCCCGTCCGCGATGATGTCCACCGCGCACAGAGGTGCGAGCCGGGGAACGCAGCTGTCCGCGAGTCGCCTGAGGGTCTGCGCGGCGTCGAGGTCGGAACCCAGGGTGGCGCTGGCGTTCAGGAGGAAGGCGAGGTCGTCGCGCGCGGCCGCCTCCCGGGCCTCGGCCGCCGCGCGCGCCTGCTCGGCCTGGTGACGTTCGATGGCCAGCGCAGCGGTACCGGCGAAGACCCGGGCGAGCGCGAGGTCGGCGTCGTGCGGAGCCCGGGGGGTGCGGTGATACATCGCGAAGGTGCCGAGCAGCGAGCCGTTGCGGGCCAGGATCGGAGTGGACCAGCAGGCGGCCACACCGGCCTTCTCCGCCAGTCCGCGGAAGTCCTCCCAGAGCGGGTCGGTGGCGATGTCGGTGACGATCACCGGCCGGCGCCGGTGGGCGGCGGTACCGCAGGAGCCGACGCCTTCGCCGGTGGCGATGCCGTCGATGGCCTGGTTGTAGAAGTCGGGCAGGCTGGGGGCGGTGCCGTGGCGCAGGTGGCGGCCGTCCGCGTCGGCGAGCAGGACGGAGACCAGGACCTCGTCGGGGGCGAGGTGCTCGATCGCGCGGGCCATGCCGTCCAGGACCTCGGACAGAGGGGCTTGGCGGGCGATCTGCTCCAAGAGGACCCGGTGCTCGGCCGTCACCCTCTGTGCGAGCTTGGCCTGGGTGGTCTCCACCCCGATCATCCGCACGCCCATCACATTGCCGCCGGTGTCCAGCCGGGGCTCGTAGGTGAAGTCGAAGAACGCCTCACGTGCCCGTCCGCTCTCGCCCAGGACCACCCGGGCGTCCCGCCCGATGTGCGCCTTGCCCGTGCGGTAGACCCGGTCCAGGAAGCCGATGAAGCCCTGCTCGACGAGTTCTGGCATCAACTGCGCGAGCGGCACCCCGGTGCGGGTGCGCCCGGGCCCGCCGATCGCGGCGAAGAACGCCGGATTCGCCGCCTCCAGCATGTGCGCCGGCCCGGCCATGGAAGCGAACACGGCCGGCGACTGCCCGAACAGCGCGCGCAGATCATCCTCCACGCTGCCGCCGACGCCGGTTCGCACCATCGCCGCCCCCGGTTCGTGGACGGAGGGAGGGGCCTGCTGCTCCGGCGCGCCCGTCATCCGGTGAACTCCCGCTCCGGCTGCTCCGGCCGATGGGTGCCGACGGGAGCGGTGCCGCGATCACCGCTCCCCGCGGCCAGGGCTTCGTCCGTGTCGGCGTACAGGGAGATGATCTGGTCCAGCCCCGTCAGGGCGAACAGGCGGCCCAGGAAGTCCGGTACCGAGGCCAGGCGCAGGACGTGGCCCTGCGCGGTCTGCTGTTGGTGCAGCCTCACCAAGGCGCTGATGCCGGTGGAGTCGCAGTAGGTGAGCTGAGTGCAGTCGACCACGACCGGGCTCGGCCGATCCGTGGTCAGCTCCTTCTCGCCGGCCTCGTACAACTGCACCACGCTGTGGAAGTCGAGCTCCCCGCGCAACGCGAACACCAACCCTCGCGGGTCCCGCCTGACGTCTACCGCGAACACCTTTGGTTCCTCCCGAGCACGGCTCCCTGCGACAACTCATCGTAGTCATCGGTCCCGTTCTTGGGGAGTCCGGGTGGAGCGGGCGCCCTGCTGGTGATGAGGCTCGACCGGGCGTGCCTTCTAGTGGTGGGTGGTGAGGTCCGCCAGCCCGGAGATGGTCAGGACCGGAGTCAGGAGCGGGTTGGCGATGAGTTCCAGACGTCCCGCGTGGAGGAAGAGCACGCTGAGGCCCGCGCTGTCGAGGTACTCGACGGCGCTCAGGTCGAGGACGACGGGGCCGGGTGCGCCGTCGAGCGCGGCGGCCAGACGTTGGGTGTTGCTCATGTCGATCTCGCCGACCGCGGTCAGCACGGTCGTACCGTCCGGCCGCTGATCGGACGTGATCGTCAGAGGTGTGGTCATCAGGCAATCCTCGTGTGCATGTCGACGGTCGTTCCCGTCGGCCCTCGGGTGACGGAGACGTGCTGCATCAGGGCGCGCATCAGGCGGATCCCGCGGCCGCGATGGGTGTTGAGTTCGGGCTGGGGGGTCTTCCACCGTCCGGAGTCGGCGATGGTCAGGTGCAGGCTGTCCACGGACGCCTCGGCGCGGACGTGAACGATGTCGCCCGGGGTGTCCCGGTGCCCGTGCTCGATGGCGTTGGCACAGGCTTCACCCGCGGCGACCAGGATGTTGTGCACCGTGCCTGGTGGAAGTTCGCACCGGTCGAGCCAGCCGCGCAGGGCCGTGCGGACGGGGGCGAGCTGATCCGATTTCGCGGGGAAGGACATGTCCAGCGGAGCCGGGTGACGGTAGAGGAGCAGGGCGACGTCGTCGTCGTAGCCCTCGGCGGGGGCGAGACGCGACAGGACCTGGGTGGCCAGGTCGTCCACCGCGATGTCGCGACCGGCGTGGACGGCTTCGCCGGCCTGGTCGATGCCTTCCGTCAGGGGCCGGCGGCGGCGTTCCACCAGGCCGTCGGTGTACAGCAGCAGGGTGCCGCGCGCCGGCATGACGCACTCGGCTTCCGGGCGGGCTCGGCCGGGTTGTACCGCGAGGGGGACGGAGCGCCCCTCCTCCAGAAGCCGGGTCGTGCCGTCGGGACGGGCGAGGATACCCGGGGGGTGCCCCGCACTGGCGTACGTCAGCCGGCCGGTGTCCGGGTCCAGCATGCCGCAGAACACGGTCGTGCACAGGGCGCCGGGGACGGTCGCGGCGAAGTGGTCGAGGGCCATGAGCGTGTGGGCCGGGCTGGTGTCCTGCAACAGGAGCGCACGGCAGGCGCTGCGCAACTGGCCCATGACGGAGGCCGCTTCCAGGCCGCGGCCGACGCAGTCGCCGACGACGATGCCGATCCGGCCGTCGGGCAGCGCGATGGTGTCGTACCAGTCACCGCCGACCTCCAGGGGCTGGGTCGCGGGCTCGTAGCGGACGGCGAAGCCGGCCGGGAGACGGGAGGGGCCCAGGATGGCCCGTTGCAGGGCGATGGCCGTCTCGCGCTGCTGGTCGATCTGGTGCACACGGGCGAGGCCCTGGGCGAGGCGGCCCGCCAGGAGCGACAGCAGGAGCTGGTCTTCGCCGGTGAAGGGGCGCTGTTCGCCGAGGTCGATCCACAAGACGAGCGGACCTGTGGGGTGTTCCAGAAGGACCGCGGCTCCGCCGTGGCCGGCGACGGGGCTCAGCGCGGGCTGCCGGCACAGTTCGGACAGTGCGCGGCGGCGGTCGGCCGGCAGGTCCTGCCAGGTGAGGGAGGGGTCGGTGGCGGTGAGGGCGGGCTCGTCACCGTGGCCGAAGACCGCGGCTGCGACATGCCGGGCGCGCCACAGCTTCTTCAGCTCCTCAAGGGCGCCGGCCACGGCTTCGGACAGGCTGGGGGCCTGGGACAAGGACGTGCTCAAGACGGCCAGTGCGCTTTCGCGCTGGATGGCGTAGTGCTCTGCGGTCACGTCGCGGAAGGTCCCGACGATCACGCTGCGGCCGGTGTCCGGATCCGCGACCTGGCCGAACGAAGCGGTCACCCACAGGCGGTGACCGTCGCGGTGGGTGACGGGGATGGTGTGGCTGCCCCGATCCTGGCCGACCAGCGTCGTGAACGCGTCAGCGGCCTGGCGGTGGGCCTCCGGATCGGCGGCGGCGTCCGGCCACCAGGGGTGGACCGGCGGGTAGGGCAGGCCCTCGGGGCCGTAGCCGAGGATGGCGGTGAACGCGGTGTTGATCTCCACGACCGCGCCGTCCTCGTCGCATACGAAGAACGCCTCCTGGAGGGAGTCGACCAGCGCGGTGCGCCACCGGGCGTGGTGGGTGCGCAGGCGTGACAGCTCGACGTTCGCGCGGACACGGGCGAGGAGCTCGGCCGCCGCGAACGGCTTGACGAGGTAGTCGTCCGCGCCGGCCCGCAGCCCCTCGATGGACGCTTCCTGCCCGGCCCGGGCGGACAGCAGCAGGACCGGCACCGACGCGGTGCGCGGATCGGTGCGCAGGGCGCCGAGCAGGGCCAGCCCGTTCAGGCGGGGCATCATGACATCGCTGACCACCAGGTCGGGAGCGTCCGCCCGGATGGCGTCGAGGGCCTGCCGGCCGTCGTCGACCGCGTGGACCCGGTAGCCGGCGCCCCGCAGCAGCCGGGTGAGGTAGTCGCGCATGTCGGCGTTGTCGTCGGCGATCAGTACCCTCGCCGGGACGGCCAGGGGAGCCCCCTGGGCGTCGCTGCCCGTTCGGGGGGCGTCCGGAGCGTCCGGGAATTCCCCGGTCGCCGCGGTGGAACGTTCACCCGGAAGCCAGCGCAGAGCCTCCTGCACGAAGGGATCGGCAGTGCTGTGGGACGTGTCCTCGGCTCGGTCCGGCTGGACGGTACCGGCGGTCAGGTGGGCATAGCCGAAGGGGAGGCGGATGGTGAAACAGGTGCCCTCGCCCTCGCTGGAGACGGCGGTGATGGTGCCGCCGTGCAGGGCGACGAGTTCCTTCACCAGGGCCAGGCCGATGCCACTGCCCTCGTTCGAGCGGGAACGGGCGTTTTCGATGCGATGGAACCGCTCGAACAGCCGGGGCAGCTCCGCGGCCGCCACACCGATCCCGGTATCCGCGATCGTCAGCACGGCCTCGCCGTCCTGGGCGCGCATACCCACACGGATCGAACCGTCGAAGGTGAACTTCAGCGCGTTGCTGAGGAGGTTGAGGACCA
This sequence comes from Streptomyces sp. NPDC058701, assembly GCF_042715295.1. NCBI lineage: Bacteria > Bacillati > Actinomycetota > Actinomycetes > Kitasatosporales > Streptomycetaceae > Streptomyces > Streptomyces sp. NPDC058701. The sequence continues at coordinate 12,726 of NZ_JBHXSY010000022.1, forward strand.
CCTTCTCCCACATGCCGCGGTCGATGTACACCGGCTCGGGCAGCGGCTCACACTCGACGTGGAAGTCCAGGCCGGCCCTGTCGACCGCGGAGCGGAAGACGCTGGCCAGTTCTCCGGTGATCCTCGCGAGGTCGACCGGTGCGTAGCTCGCCTGCATCCGGCCCGCCTCGATGCGGGAGAAGTCCAGCAGTGTGTTGACGAGCTTGCCCAGCCGCAGCCCGTTGCGGTGGATCGCCTCCAGTTCCTCGTGCACGCGGGGGTCCGCGTCCGCGAGCTGTTTCCGCAGTTCCTGGACCGGACCCATGATCAAGGTCAGCGGGGTGCGGAACTCGTGACTGATGTTGGAGAAGAAGGCCGTCTTGGCCCGGTCCAGCTCCGCGAGCTCCTCGGCCCGACGCTGCTGGGCCTGATAGCTGCGGGCACTGGCGACTCCGGTGGCGACGTGCCCGGCGACCAGTTCCACGAAGCCGCGGTACCCCTCGTCCAGGGCGCGGTAGCGGTTCAGGCCGGCCACCATGAACCCGTACGGGTCCGCGCCCTGCTGGAGCAACGGCACGACCAGCGCCTGAACGGGAGCTTCTTCCCAGGCCCCGGACGGCAGGCCGGAGAACGACTCGTCGTCCAGCCCCACCATGAGGGTGTCCCCGCCTGCCGCCGCGGCTGTCGGCCAGACGTGCGAGGACCCTGCGGGAAGGATCTCCGCTGCGGCCGGGTGGCCCGCCGGGATCCCGGTGGCCGAGGCGAGAAGGGCATCGCCGTCGTCCTGGAACAGGTAGGTCAGGGTGAACGGCAGGTCGTGCACGTTGCGGCCGAGTTGCTCACCGGCGAAGTCGAGCATCTCCTGTTCGGTGCGCACCACGCTCGGGTCGGAACCCAGATCCCGCAGGGTCGCCATCCGGCGCTCGCCGATGACCCGTTCGGTGTCCTCGCTGACCACACAGAGCATGCCGACCACGACGCCCCCGTCGTCACGCAACGGGCTGTACGAGAAGGTGTGGTAACTCTCCTCGGTGTAGCCGGAGCGCTCCAGGAACAACAACAGTCCTTCGTCCCAGGTCGCCTCGGCGCCGGTGAGGACGGTGTCGATGCGCGGTCCGATGTCGCCCCAGATCTCGGACCACACCTCACTGGACGGCCGGCCCAGGGCCCAGGGGTACTTCTGGCCGAGGGTGTCGCGCCGGTAGGCCTCGTTGCAGAAGAACGTCAGCTCCGGTCCCCACGCCATCCACATGGAGAACTTCGACGACAGCAGGATGCTCACGGCCGTCCGCAAGCTCTGCGGCCAGCTCTGCGGCGGTCCCAGCGGCGTCGCCGACCAGTCCACACGGGCAAGATCCTTGCCGACCTCCCTGTCGGCGGTGAACACCTCGTCCACAGCCGCCGACGACATGGAGAGCTCGCCGTCCTCCGAGCGCGTCACAGCGGAAACCCCTTCACTCGGCTCAGCTCTCGTGTGGAGCGTCGCCTCTCGTGTGGAGCGCCGTCCGCGGAGCGCTCCACGATGCCATCGAACGGCAGGCGCCGTAGGTGTGCCTGCCGTATCGCCGGGGCGCCGCCTTCACATCGCCCGGAGAGTTCGCCGGGACCTTCCGTAGGATAGGACAACGCCATCCGAGCCGGCAGTCGTGCGGGTCGGCAGCAGAAGCAGTACCGCGCTGCCCCTCCACACCGGGGTCCGCGGCGGCGCGGCCCGGGCGCTGACGACTGCGGCGGTCGGGGCCGGGGGCGCGTTCCTGTCGACCGCACGGGGCGCTATCGCAGCCCCTCCGAGCTGCCCGCGGTCCGCACCAGGGAGGCCGCGCCCTCGTCGAGCAGCCGCTCCATCGCCTCCGCCGCGCGCACGGAGGCGTCGGCGCAGCAGTTGTTGAACAGAACGTGCACGCCGTCAGCCTGGTCCGCCAGCCGCCGTACCCGCGGTACCCAGGGGGCCAGCTCTGCTTCGGTGTACGTATGGCGGTACTTCTCCTCCTTGCTTCCGGGGCCGGTGGCCCCCCACTGCGGGCTGCGCCCGTGAAAGCGCACGACGGCCGGACCGGGAGCGGTGACGACCGCGGCCGGAGGGATGGATGCGGGCCGGCCCTGGACCGTGTCGACGGCCACGGCCGCCATCCCGCACCGGGACAGCAGTTCTGCCGTGGTGGCGAGCTCCGCACCCCGCCACCATGCGGGGTGACGGAACTCCACGGCCACCGGCCAGCCGTCCGTCCGTGCGGCGCACGCCTCGATCAGCTTCTCCGCCCTCGCACCGGGAGCGAGCGACGGCGGGTACTGGAACAGCAGGGTCCCCAGCCGCCCGCTCTCCCGCAGAGGTGTGAGCGCATCGCGGAAGCGTTGCCACACGTCATCGAGGAGCCCGTCGTCCGCCCGTACCCAGACGGGCGTGCCCGCCGACGGCCGCAAGTCGGCGGGGAGGGCCGCCGACCGGGTCGGATGCCCGGTGAGCAGCGAGAACGCCTTGACGTCGAACAGGAAGCCGGGCGGGGTCCTTTCCGCCCACAGCCGGCTGTTGCGGGCGCTCGGCAGTCCGTAGTAGGTGGAGTCGACCTCCACGACCGGGAAGCGGTCCGCGTAGTGCCTCAGCCGTCCTTCCGCGTCACGCCGGCCGGTGGGATACCACCCGCTGGAAACCAGCGCCGGATCAGTCCACGAGCACGCTCCCACCAAGATTTCGCCCATGGCGCCCGTGTACCCCGCGCGGCGGTGGATACCGGTGGTCCTTCGACGCATGTCATCCGTCCTCCGGGCCGTGGCGCGCACGGGCCCCGTCGGGAGATGAGCGCGCCGCCCCGCTCGCGGCCCGGTCCGGCCGCAGGCCGAGGCGGTCCCACCCGATCCCGCGCACGGGCACGAATGGGCACGGGCACATATCTTCATCGATTTCTTCGAGAATGCGCGCGGTAAATCCACCTGTCCCGAGTGCCCCCGGAATATGAGCGGCAAACAGAAGGTCACGTCGCGTCATGCCGCTACGGGTACGTTGGCTCGATACGTGCGCCGGATGGCCGACCGATCGCTGTTTTCGGCACCTCATTCAAGATTCCGACACATAGAGTAGTCGACCGGTGCGGCTTGACAGGGGATATGCCGGACTCCATAGAGTGGGGGTCGCCGACCACCGGTCCGGCTTTCACTCCGAGGAACAGTGCGGCTGAATTTCCACGAATCCCTTTGAGATGACGCATTCTCTCAGGGGGCCCGCATGTGTGTGGAGGAAGGGTGGCTCATTCACCGATCAGCATTCTGTCCCAGGTCGATTTCAACGGTAACGCGTTGACCGGCGAGCTCTTATCGAGGACTTTCCATCAGTTGATGGACGAGCACGGGTACGTGCTCATGTGCAACGTTCCCGACGAGTTCGACTACGTCCGTTTCTGCCGAGATCTCGGGGATTTCGTACCGAACTACACGGGGGCCGTCGTCGGGGACGTCCGACCCGAGCCCGGCATGGACGACGTCTATCACGCCGGCAACACCCGCCCCCTCACCCCGCACTCCGAGGGCTATGACTTCGCCGTCACTCCGCCGCGTTACATCGCTCTGTGGTGCATCACCCCCGCATCGGGGCCCGGCGGAGAAACCACCCTGATGGACACCCGTCCGCTGGTGGCCTCCCTGACCGACGTCGAGCGCAAGCAGCTGCTCGAAACGGATTACGCGTGGAAGACCACGGAGGGCGTTCAGCGTCTGGGGCTGGACCTGAAGACGCGCCACCCGATACTCGAAGAGCGGGCCGGACGCGACATCGTCCGGTTCAGCTGCAACAACCTGATCCGTGACGACGACGATTTCGCGGCCGGACTGCAGAGCCGCTGGCATGCCGCTTTCGACCGCCACCACGTCGCCGTGGAATACCACGAGCGGGACATGCTCGTCTGGGACAACTGGCGCCTGCTGCACGCCCGCAACGCATTCAGCGACCGCAGCCGTCATCTGCGCCGCATACAGATCGCCGGCTGACCGGCCTCACGAGGAGTTGCTCATGCACCGCACGATGCTGCACAGCAAGATTCACCGAGCCACGGTCACCCAGGCGGAATTGCACTACGTCGGTTCGGTCACCATCGACCGGACCCTGATGGACGCCGCCGATCTCCTGCCCGGTGAGCAGGTCGACATCGTCGACATCGACAACGGAAACCGCCTCACCACCTACGTGATCGAGGGCGAACGCGACAGCGGCGTGATCGGCATCAACGGAGCGGCGGCCCGGCTGATCTCCCCGGGAGACCTGGTCATCATCATCGGATACCAGGTGGTGGCCGACGAGGAGGCCCGAACGGCGAGCCGGCACGTGGTCTTCGTCGACGAGCGCAACCGCCCGCTCTCCATCGGCTCCGACCCGGCCGAGGTGCCCGACTTCGCGGAAGCCGCACGGCTGGTGCGCGGCGACGTGGTGGAAGGGGCACGCCGATGACCACGACCCTCCCCTCATCGCCGGACCTCGCGGCCACCGACGGCCACGCCGACATCCGCCGGCCCTCGGCGCTCGCCCACTACGACGCGGAGTTACGGGCCGTCCTCGCGGCAGCGGGCGAGGCGCCCGCACCGGCGGGCGCGCACGGCGGCGGGTTCGCCCCCGGCTGGGAACTTCCGGCCCCCGGAGCCGACCTCGAGCGCTTCTTCGCGCCCTCCGGCATCAGCGCCCACACGCTTGACGAGGCGGGGGGCCGGCGCATCGGCCTCCTCAACCTGATGCACAACCCCCGCACCCGGACGACCAAGACGTTCGCGTCCCTGGTCATCGTCGCCCGGGCGGTGGCGCACATCCGCCGCACCGGCGAGCCCATCATGATCGTCACGCCGTCCAGCGCGAACAAGGCCACGGCGCTGCGCGACGCGGTACTGCGCGCCCACGAGTCCGCTCTGGTCACCCCCGAACAGTTGCGCATCGTGTGCGTGGTGCCCTCGACCTCCACCGCCAAGCTCTGGCACTCCGGCCTCGCCGACGACGAAGCCTCCCGGACGGCCCATCCGGTGACGGTCCTCGCCACCGACGAGCCGGGCGACGTGAAACAGCTCGCCCGCGCGGTGGTCGACCAGGAAGCCGAGGCCCTGTTCGCCGACACCGGCATCCGCCTCTGGCACTCGCTCGATCTGCGCAACTACATGGTGGCCGACGCCGTACGCGCGTTGTTCGAGCGGGACTTCCTGCCCCCGGGTGAACGCACCCACGCGCACTCGGTCTCCAGTGCCTTCGGCCTCCTGGGCCACTTCCACGGTCAGCAGTGGCACACCGGGAAGGAATGGCCCGGCGTCGGCGGCCAGTACTTCCTGGTGCAACACCTCGGCACCCCGGACATGGTGGCCAGCCTCCACCACGGCCGATTCGACCACCGGCCCACGTGGGTGTCCCGCGACGGCCTCTACCACCAGGACCAGGACCCGCACTTCCCGCAGATCGCCCACGACCCCGGGGAGCAGCTCGACGCCACCTTCTACACGCACAAGCCGGCCACCTCCCCGCGGATGAACGAGATCATCCGCCGCCAGGGGGGAGGCGGAGTCGTCGTCTCCCTCATGGAGTGCCTGCAGCGCTATCCGCGCATCCGCCACATGCTGGCCCCGCACGGCGTCCACCTGCCCGCCGACCCCCGCGACCTGCGTGAATGGTCCCTGGTCATGGCCCTCACCGGTGTACTCAACGGCGTCGACCGCGGCCTGATCGGCACGCGGGAGATCCTCGTCCACGGATCGGGCTCCTACGGCACCGGGGACTTCCGGACCGCGGACCCGCGGCACCTGCGACACATCGACTCCCTGGACGGCCTGCGCCAGGTGGTCCGCACCGCCGCGGCCTGACGCCGCGCCCGGCGCCGGCATCCCTCACCACACGCCCGGGAGTCTCCTGTGTCCGTTTCCCCCGCTCCGACCGAGTCCCCCCGCGCCGCCGCCCTGCCGATCCCGCCCCGCGCGGGCGGCAGGGCGGCGGCCCGGTCCGCCGCTCGCGCCCGCCTGACGTACGCGTGGAACAACAGCCCCGCCCCGGGCTGGCGCACGCTGCGGCGGCTGCACGACAGCGCGCCCCGCCCCGTGCCCGTGACCGTGTCCCGGGCGGAACAGGGCCAGCCCAGCATCGCCTACCTGGGACTGCCCCAAGGCGAGGCGAACATCCTGCAGCTCCTCGAACACCAGCGCTCCCGAACCGGTGGGGGCCCCGTCCACCGCGAGAGCGGTCGCCTGCGCCTGCGGGACCTCGCCGCAGGCAGCTGGCCGGACGCGGACATCGTGGTCGTGGGCGCTCACGCCCGCCAGCTGGAACACCTGCCCACCGCCGGGTCCCTGACCGCCCCCTTCCGCGTCCACCTCGTCGTGGACGTACCGTCCTGCGCCGAAGAACTGGACCGGCAGACATCGCGCCGTGAGCGGTGGGAGTTCCGGCGCAACCAACGCGAGCACCACTGGGCCCTCGAAGAGGACGCCTCCGAGGAGGCACTCGACTTCTTCTACCGGACCATGCACCTCCCGACCATGCGCCGCCGCCACGGCGAGCGCAGCCGCACCGAGAGCCCCGAGGTGGCCCGGCACGCCATCCTCCGCGAGGGGACGCTGATGTTCGTCACCTCCGCCGGAGTACGCGTCGCGGGAGTCCTGTGCCACTGGTCGAAGGACCGGCGCACCCTGACCACCCGGCTGCTCGGAGTCCGCGACGGGGCTCAGCGGCACTACGACGAGGGCGCCTTCAAGGCCGTCTACCACCTGCTCCTGAGGTGGGCCCTGGAGAACGGGGTCGCTCACGTGGACTTCTTCGGCACCGAAGCCTTCCTCAGCAAGGGCATCTTCCAGTGGAAGCGCAAGTTCGGCCCCCGCGTGACCCTGCCCCCCAACCACTTCTCCGACAAGCGCATCCGGCTCTACGTCCGCCGGGACACCCCGCGGACCCGCGACTTCCTGGTCGCCAACCCCCTGCTGGGCATCGAACCCGGCCCCGGCGGCCCCGTACTGACCCCCACCTACTTCACCGACTCCACGCGGCCGCCCCGCACCGACATCAGCGCACGCTGCCCCGGGCTGCCCGAGCCCCGCTTCATCGACCTCGACGCCCTTCTCGCCCGCCCCACCGCGACGGCCGGGACCGGGACATGAACGCGCCGCTCGTCGCCGTCGCCGGCACAGGGGCGTTCGCCGGGGCCCTGGTCCGCGCGCTCGCCCGCCACCCCCACCCGCTGCGCCTGCACGTGCTGAGCCGGGACCCGAACCGGGCCCGGCAGCTGGCGGACATCGCACGGGACCACTCCCACCTGGCCGGCACCCACACCGTGTGCGGATCCGACCCGCTGGACCCCCACGAACCGGACCAACCGCGCCGCCTGCTGGCCACCCTGCGCCCCGACGTCCTGGTGGCAGCCGGCTCCGAACAGTCCCCTGCCGAGGGCCGGAGCACGCCCTCCGCGTGGACCGACCTGCTGAACCGGTCCGGTTTCGGACTCACCCTGGCCCTGCAGAGCACCGTGGCCGGGAACCTCGCCGCCGCCTGCGCGGAGGCGAGCCCCGGCACCACCCTCGTCAACGCGTGCTTCCCCGATGCCGTCAACCCCCTGCTCCACGCCGGAGGTCTGCCCGTCGTCTGCGGCCTGGGCAACGTAGCCACCCTGGCATCCGCCCTGTCCGCCCGGCTGGGCCTGCCCGACCAGCAGCGCCTGCGTCTGCTCGCCCACCACGCCCACCTGCACGCCCCGGCCGACCCGGACGACGACGTCCGCGGATGGCTCGACGGAGCCCCGCTGCCCGAGCTCCGGTCCCTCCTCACCCCGGTACGTTCCCGGCCGCGCCACCACCTCAACGAAGTGGGCGCGGCCGCCGGCGCGGCCGCCGTCGCGGCGCTCGCCGGCAGCGGCCCCGTCCACACCGGCCACCTTCCGGGCCCGCACGGGCTCCCCGGCGGCTACCCGGTCGTCGTCGGCCACCGGCAGGTGCGGCTGCGCCTGCCCGACGGCGTCTCGCGCGAGCAAGCCGTGGCGTGGAACCTGCGTCACGCCGCACTCGACGGCGTGGCGGTGGACCTCGACGGCACCGTGCGCACGACACCGTCCGCACTGGCCGCACTGCGGCTCCACTGGCCCGACGCCCCCCGTACCTACGGCCCGGCCGACCTGGCCGACGTCCGCGACCGGCTGCTGCGCCTGCGTGCCCGCCTGCGGACCCTGCCCGCCCTCCCCACCCCGGAAAGCGCCCATCACCATGATCACGAGCAGGTCGACCACCGACACCCCCGCCCCGCGACCCTCCGCACGGCAGGCACCTGACAGTGCCGTCGGCCACCACGCCGAAGCCGGACCCGACCCGCTGCTCGCGCGGCACCGCCGCGTCCTGCCGAGCTGGGTCACCCCCTACTACGATCAGCCGCTGGCCCTCAGCCACGGCAGCGGACGCCACGTCACCGACACGCGGGGCCACACCTACCTCGACTTCTTCGCCGGCATCCTCACCAACTCACTCGGCTACGACCTGCCCGAATTCCGTGAAGCCCTCCACCGGCAACTGGCCACCGGTCTCACCCACACCTCCACCCTGTACCTCATCGAGGCCCAGGTCCGGCTCGCGGAACGGCTGGCGGAGCTGTCCGGACTGTCCGACCCCGCCGTCTTCCTCGTCAGCTCCGGCACCGAGGCCAACGACGCCGCACTGCTGGCGGCGCTCTGCCGGGCCGGCAACAACCACGTGATCGCACTGCGCGACGGCTACCACGGCCGTTCGCTGAGCACCACCGCCGTCACCGGCCTGCCCGGATGGCGCCCCAGTCCCTACTCGCCCCTGCGCGTCACCCTGGCGGACAACGGCGCCACCCGGCCCGGGGAAACCCGTACCGAAGCCGACGACGACATCGCCGTCCGGGCGGTGCGCGAGGCCCTGGAGAACGAGGGCGACGCCGCCGCCCTCATCGTCGAACCCGTACAGGGGCTCGGCGGATTCCACACGCCGCCCTCGGCCCTGCTGCGCCGCTACGAGGAACTGGTGCGCGACAGCGGCGGCGTCCTGATCAGCGACGAGGTCCAGACCGCCTGGGGCCGCACCGGGCAGGGCTGGTGGGGCTACCAGCTGCACGGGCTGCGTCCCGACGCCCTCACCTTCGCCAAGGGCATCGCCGGCGGCCTCCCCATGGGCGGCCTCGTCGCCGAACGCGCGCTCCTGGACAGCCTCCCCGGCAAGTCCATCTCCACCTTCGGAGGCAATCCGCTCTCCTGCACCGCCGCCCTCGTCACGCTCGACGTCATCCGCGACCGCGACCTCCTGCGCAACGCCGACGAGATCGGATCCCTCCTGCTGGCGCGGATGCGCACCCTCGAAGAAGGCGAACCCCACCTGACGGCGCCCCGCGGCCACGGCCTGATGCTGGCCGTCGACCTGATCGAGCCCGGCAGCGGCAACCCCGCACCCGCGACGGCGCGCGCATTCGTGTCGGCATGCCGCGACCTCGGCCTGCTGATCGGACTGGGGGGACCGCACGGCAACTCCCTGCGCATCGCCCCGCCGCTGACCGTGAACGCCGAGGAGGCACGCGCCGCGGCCACCGTCCTGGAGCAGTCCGCCGCCGCGACCCGCCCCACCGGATGACCCCCAACCCCGTGCCCGCCCGTCTGAACGAACCGACGCGACCGCTTCGCGGTACGCGGACAACCGAGGAGCACCGCATGACCATGGCGGAGAAGTACCTGATGGGAGCCGCGACCAGCGAGCTGGACCGCATGCTCTTCCAAGGCGAGATGTTCCGACCGGAGGCCGAGCGCCTTCTGGACCGGTGCGGACCCGGACCGGGCGCCCGCGCGGCCGACGTCGGCTGCGGACCGCTGGGCATCCTCGACCTGCTCTCCGACCGTGTCGGGCCCGACGGCGAGGTGGTCGGGCTCGACGTCCAGCGGGAGATGCTCGACCTCGCCCGCCGGCTCCTCGCCGCTCGGGAGCCGGCGAACGTCCGACTGGTCGAGGAGGACGCCGCGGACACCACCGAGGTGAGGGGCAGTTTCGACTTCGTCCACACCCGGCTGGTCCTGATGAACGTGCCGCACTCCGCCGACGTACTCTCCTCCATGATCGCCCTGGCCCGCCCCGGCGGCACCGTCGCCGTCCAGGACGTCGACTGGCTTTCCCGCGTGTGCGACCCGCCCCATCCGGCATGGGCCGAACTCGTCGACATGATCGCCGAGTTGTGGCGACTCAACGGTATGGACGTCCATCTCGGCCGGCGTCTGCCGCGCCTCCTGCGCGAGGCCGGACTGACCGACGTCGGCGTCGACGCGGGAATCCGCGTCTTCCAGAACGACCATCCCTACCAGACGCTCGTCGTGGACCGGGCCGAACTGTGCCGGGAGGCCCTGGTGGAACGCCAACTGATCGGACACGCCGAGCTCGACCGCCTCATCGGCGCATTGCGCGACCACCTCGCGCAGCCGGGGACCATCGTCGTGCACCCCATCCTCTTCCAGGCCTGGGGACGGACCCCGGACGAGCCGGTCGCGGGCACGCCGCCCGAAAGGTGATTCCGCCGGCGGGAAGCGGGATACGCATGACAGACGACCGCGGCCCCACCCCATCGGTGGCCGCGGCCGCATAGCGCAGTCATCAGACAGAGGAACACGCATGGACAAGCGACGCATCGTGCGACGACTCCTGACCGCACAGGGGGTGAACGGCTTCGGGGACGGTCTGTGGTTCAGCATCTGGGCGATCTACCTCACCCAGATCAGGCACATCCCGGCCGGGAGCATGGGGCTCGCCATGGGCATCGGCGGTCTCGTGGGGCTCCTGGCCGCCGTCCCCATCGGCGTGGCCGCCGAGCGCCGCGGCCCCCGAGAGGTCCTGTGCACGGTGATCGTGCTGCGCGGGCTGGCGATGATCGCGTACGTGTTCGTCGGCGGGTTCTGGTCCCTGCTGTTGGTCACCACGCTCTTCTCCGCCGTGCAGAGTTCCGGTGTCGGAGTCCGCGTGACCCTCGTCTACGGACTGATGCCGGCCGAAGACCGGGTCAAGGTGCTCGCGCAGGGCCGGGTGGTCCAGCACATCGCCTACGCGGCAGGGGCGGGCGGCGCCATGCTCGTCCTGGCCAGCGGGCAGCCGTCGGTCTTCGTCGTCGCCGTCCTGGTCGACGCGCTCGCCCTGCTCGCGACAGCCGCACTGACGATGATCGTCCCCTCCGTCCCGCCGGTGCCGCGGGAACGCCGGCGCTCCGGCACGCAGGCACTGCGCGACGTCCCCTACGTATCGATCATGAGCACCACGGCACTGCTGTCGCTGTGCTGGGCCCTGCTGGCGACCGGGCTTCCCCTGTGGATCGCGCAGGGCACCCGTGCTCCGCTGTGGACGGCGGGTCTGGCGGTGGTGGTGAGCTCCGTGGCCATCGCACTCTTCCAGGTACGAGTCAGCCAGCGCTCGGTGGAAATCCCCGCAGCCGTCCGGGCGACCCGGATCTCGGCCCTGGCCCTGGCCGCTTGCTGCCTCATCTTCGCCGCCGTCTCCTGGGCCCGGTCACCGCTCCTGGCCACCTGCGTGATCATCGGGGGAATGGCGGCCCACGTGGTGGGCGAGCTCTACTACGTCTCCTCACGCTGGGGGCTCTCCCTGGGGCTCATGGCCAAGAACGCCGAAGGGCAGTACCAGGGCGTCACGGCCAGCACCGAGGCGGCTGTCGTCGCCATGGGCCCCGCACTGGTCACTTCCCTGGTCACCGGCCTGAGCGAGATCGGCTGGGTCATCCTCGCGGGCCTGTTCGTCCTGTCCGCCGCGCCCGTAAAGGCCCTGACCCGCCGGGCCACGCGCGACACCTTTCGAGCCGCAGCCGGAGACCAGCCGTCCACCCACAGCGTCAAGGCGTGAAGCGCTGGGGCGTCCGTGTGACGCGCCGGGCCGCCGAGGAGGTGGCGCTGCCCCCGGATGACCATCGGGTACACGGCCGTCGCCGGGGCGGGGAAAGGGTTGGTGTGCGGGATCGCCGGGACCGGGTAACGTCTTTGTCATGTTCTGCCGGGCGCCGATTCACGAGTGAGAGCGTGATGGGCCCCGCTGGCGTCCTTCGACGCCGCCGCCCGTCCCTCACCGATGAATCCGCAGATCACCTCACACCACGACCGGGAGAACCCGTGACCGTCAGCAAGAACATCAACAACCCCGTGGGCCAGGGCGGCGGCCAGCGCAAGAGGCTGTCCCGCGCCGAACGGCAGAACAACGGTCCCCACCGCAACTTCGACCGGCAGGGTGCCGCCGACCAGAAGGCGGAGCTGGTGCGCAAGATGCGCGAGAAGGCGGTCGCGCCCGAGGGCGCCGGCCAGGCGGGCGACGACACCGCACAGGGCTGACGCACGCGCTGCCGCGGAGCGGCGCCGCACGGGGCAGGGCCCGGACCGCGACGCGCGGTCCGGGCCCTGCCGACGTACCGGGCGCTGCCGGTCCCCCCCCGCGGGGGTCACCCGCAGGCGGCGGTCAGCGCGGCGGTGAACTCCCCGGCCAACTCGGCGATGACGGGGAGGTCGAAGGCCAGCGCGTTGTACTGCAGCCAGCACCGCAGGCCGCCGTCCGGCTGCTCGACCACCGTCAGCTCGGGCACGCCCCGGTCGCCGCCCGGCAGCGGCCACGGCACGGTGCTGCCGCGCGGCAGCTCCCAGGGCGCGCAGGCCAGGCCGGGGAGCTGCGCGGGCGCGGCCCACGCCTCGTAGCGGATCCAGGCCGCGAACGGCACGGACGGACTGAACTCCGCGAAGGGGTACAGCTGGTGGTCCAGCGCCTCGCTGTAGACCGCTCGCAGCCGGTCCACCAGTTCGGCGAAACCGGGCCCCCCGCTGGCGTCCACCCGCAGCAGCAACGACTGGACGAAGCAGCCGACCGTGCGCTCGGCGTCCGCGCGCGGGCGGCCGGGCACCGGGGTCATCACCACCAGGTCGGGACGGCCGCTGCGGCTCGCCAGCAGTCCGGTCCAGGCCGCCGTCACGGCCAGGAAGGGTGTGGCGCCCAGCTCGGCGGCCCGGGCCCGCAGCGCCGCGGCCAGCGGAGCCGGCACCTCGAACTCGTGCGCCGTGGTCAGCACCTCGTCCACCGCCCGGCGGCCGGCGAACTGCTCGACGGCCTCGGGCGCCCCGGCGAGCGCGGTCCCGAAGTGGGCCCGGGACGCCGGCCAGTGCGCGTTCGCCCAGTCGACCAGCTCCGGGTACTCCGGCCCCGAGCGGGCCGGCGGGGCGGGCCGGCCCCGCCGCAGCGCGGAGTAGAACACCCCGAGGTCGGCCAGCAGCACACCGACCGACCAGCCGTCGGAGACCATGTGGTGCATCGCGACCATCACCACGTGGTCGGTCTCCGACCGGCTGACCACCAGGAGGCGTGCCATCGGGTCGCGGGCCAGGTCGGTGAGGCGGTCGCGTTCGGTCAGCAGCAGGGCGTCGACCTCCGCGTCCGTGGCGCCCGGGGCCCGGGTCAGCGTGATCCGTACCCGGGGATCCTCGTCCAGCACCGCCCGTACGAGCCCCTCGCCCACCGCCTCGAACCGGGTCCGCAGCGCGGGATGGCGCCGGACCGCCTCGGTGAGCGCCAGGCCCAGGGTTTCCGGTTCCAGCCGGTCGGCCACCTTGAACAGTGCCGTCACCGCGCCGGCGTCCCGCCCGGGGGCCTCGGCCATCCAGCGGAAGAAGTTCTCCTGCTGCGAGGTGAGTGCGACGGCGTGCGGCTGCGCACGGAGCGCGGCCAGGTAGGGCGTCACCGTCTCCGTCCCGGCAGCCGCCGCGTCGGCCGTGGTCCGCCGCCGGTCGGGGTGGTCCACCCAGGCCGCCTGGGAGCGCAGCGAGGGCCGCTCGAAGATCATGGCGGTCCGGGCCCGGACCCCGAACTCGTCGCTGATGCCGGTGGCGAGCCGGACCGCCCGGAACGAGTCGCCGCCGAGCGCGAAGAACTCGGCGGCCACATCGGTGACCGGTCGGCCGAGCAGGCGCCTCCACAGCCCGGCCAGCCGCAGTTCCGTCGGGGTGGCCGGGGCGGCCACAGGGCCGGCGGGCTCCGCAGGCACGTCGAACAGCGGGCGGAGCCGGTCCTTGACGACCTTGCCGCTCGGGTTCCTGGGCAGGTCGCCGGCGAACAGGATCCGGACCGGCAGTTCGGGCCGGCTCAGCCGGGCGCTCAGGAACAGCCGGAGCTCGTCCGGATCCAGACCGCCGGGAGCGGCCACCACGACGGCCACGGGGACGGCGCCCATCACCGGATGCGGCAGGCCGAGCGCGGCGGCGTCGGCGACAGCCGGGTGCTCGTGCAACACCTCCTCGATCCGCAGGGTGGAGACCTTCAGCGCACCGCTCTTGATGACGTCGCTCTCCCGGTCGACCAGGTACAGGTAGCCGTCCGGGTCGAGGCGCCCGACATCACCCATCCGCACCCAGCCGTCCCGGAACACCCGGTCGCCCGGCCCGGCGGCACCCAGGTAGCCGCGGGGCGGTCCGGGCTGGCGCAGCCAGACCTCGCCGACCTGCCCGGCGGGCAGCGGCAGCCCGTCCGCGTCGAGGATACGGAGGTCACCGGGGTCGGCCGGGCGGCCCAGCGAGCCGGGGCGGCGGGTGTCGACCACGGTGGAGATCTGCGCGGGCGAGGCCTCGGCGGAGGTGTACGTGTTGACCAGCGTCGCGCCCGGCAACGCCGCGGCCAGCGCGGCGGCCACCGGTACGGGCAGGGCGGCGGCGGAGGAGTTGACCAGGCGCAGACTGCTCAGGTCGTACCGCCCGGCGGTGCCCGCGTTGACCAGCTCGATGGCCATCGAGGGCACCAGGAAGGCGGTGCCGATCCCGAACTCCTCGACCGCGCTGCCGAACGCGTCCGCGTCGAAGCGCGGCAGGCTGAGCGTGGTGGGCGCGGCGGTCAGTGCTCCCAGCAGCATCACCTGGCCCGCGTTGGTCCCGATCGGGAAGGCGTGCAGGGCGTGCCGCGAGTGCGCGTAGGCGCGGCGGCGGGGGCGGGCGGTCAGGCCGGCGGTCAAGTTTCCGTGTGCGGCGAGCACGCCCTTGGGCGCGCCGGTGGTGCCGGAGGTGCCGATCACCTGGGCCGGGTCGGCCGGGGTGACCCGGTGGGGCGGGCCGGCCGGCGGTTCGGGGTGCGCCGCCAGCAGGGCGTCCAGGCGCAGGTCCCTCAGTCCCGGGACACTGGGCACCTCACCCTCCCGAAGGACCGTGCCCGCTTCGGCCAGCACGGCCAGGGCGGTGGCGTCGGCTTCGGACAGATCCTCGCGCACCGGGACGGGCACCCCGCCCGCGTACTGGACGGCGAGGAAGCCGACGGCGTACCGATCCCAGCGCGCGTTGGAGAACCGCAGCGCCACCCGGTCGCGCGGTCCGACCCCGGCGGCGGCCAGCCCGACGGCAGCGCGCAGGGCCTCCTCGCGCCATCGGCGGTAGGTGAGTTCCCCGCCGCCGACGACCCGCAGCGCCACCTGGTCCGGGTGTTCGGTGGCCCGCGCGTCGAGGAGCTCCGGGACGGTCGTCGCGGCGGGCGGCAGGGTGGTGGCGATGGCGTTCTCCGGTGAGGTGAGGTGACACGAGGTGAGACGAGGTGAGGTGAGACGAGGTGGGCGGTCGGCGTACGGCGTCAGGCGTCAACCCGTCCGCGTCGCCGGTCTTCTGAGGGATCGTCGGATCGGGGGAGTCCGCCGCGCCGGCGGAGCCGAGCGCGGCTGCCCGGACTCCGCCGGCGGTGACGAGGCCCGTCCCGGGATCCGTACGCGGAGTCAGTCCAGCCGGTCGGCGGTCTGCTCCTCGCTGAGGGCGTCGATCTCCGCGATCAGCAGTGCCTCGATCCGGGCCGCCAGGGCCGCCGGGGTGGGGCTCTCGAAGACGTCGCGGATCGACACGTCGAGGCCGACGCCGGCCCGGATGCGGGCGGCGACCCTGGTGACCAGGAGCGAGTCCCCGCCGAGGGCGAGGAAGTCGTCCAGTACACCGACCCTCGGTACGCCGAGCACCTCCTGCCAGAGGCCGACCACCAGCGCCTCGGCATCGGTACGGGGCGCCAGGTACCCGGCGGCGGCGCCCGCCGGGTCCGGGTCGGGCAGGGCCCCGGTGTCGAGCTTGCCGTTCGCGGTGAGCGGGAGGGTGTCGAGCAGCACGACGGCGTCCGGCACCATGAAGGCCGGCAGGTGCAGCGCCAGGTGCTCGCGCAGTTCGCCCGCCTGCGGCGCGGCGGCGGACCGCTGTCCGTCGGCCGGTCGCAGGACGGCGTAGGCGATCAGCCGGCGGCCGTCGCGGACCTGCACGGCCGCCCGGCCGACAGCGGGGTGGGCGGTGAGGGCGGCCTCGACCTCGGCGGGATCGATCCGGTATCCGCGGATCTTCACCTGGTCGTCGGCGCGGCCGCGGAACTCCAGCTGTCCGTCCGGGCGCCACCGGGCGCGGTCCCCGGTGCGGTACATCCGGCCGTCCGGGGCGTCGGCGAACGGATCCGGGAGGAAGGCCTCCGCCGTCAGCCCGGGCCGGACCAGGTAACCGCGTGCGAGGCCGCTGCCGCCGATGTACAGCTCGCCCTCGGAACCGGCGGGCAACAGGCTGCCGCGCTCGTCCAGGACGTAGAGCCGCACCCCCGGCAGCGGACGGCCGAGCGGCGGGCGCCGCTCGGTGGCGGGCCCCCTGCGGGCGGGTCCGCCGGGGCCGCCGGCGAGATCGCCCGCGGTGACGATGACGGTGGCCTCGGTCGGGCCGTAGGTGTTGACCAGCCGGACGGTGTCGCCGTGCCGCTCCCGCCACTGGGCCAGGGTGGCGGCGCGCGCTTCGGAACCGCCGAGGACCACCAGGCGCAGCGCCGGCGGCCACGGCGTCCGGTCTCCGAGCGACACCAGTTCCTGCCAGTACGCGGTCGGCAGGTCGAGTACGGTGACGGACCGGCCGGCCTCGGAGTGCAGCAGGTCCGGCAGCATCCGGCCGCCGCCGGGCAGCAGGACGACGCAGGCGCCGGCGGTGAGGGCGGGCCAGATCTCCTCGGCGTGGGTGTCGAAGCCGATGGAGGCGAACTGGACGATCCGGTCGCCCGGCCGGAGCGCGTAGCCCTCCGGTCCGGCCATCCACCGGACGCGCTCGGCCAGCGCGGCGTGCTCGACGGCGACGCCCTTGGGGACGCCGGTGGAGCCCGAGGTGTAGAGGACGTACGCGAGTCCGTGCGGGTCGGTCCCGGGCAGCGCGGCCCCCGCGGGCGACGGGCTCCCGGCGCCGATGGCCCCGGCCCGCCCGGTCCCGGTGTCCGCATCGCCGACGGACAGCGCCGGGACCCCCAGGTCCGGATGCTCGCCGCCGGTGAGCAGCAGGACGGCGTCCGCCTCGCGGAGCATCAGCCGCTGGCGCTCGGCCGGGTGCGCGGGGTCGAGCGGCAGGTAGCCGGCGCCCGCCTTCCAGATCGCCAGCAGGGCGGTGACGAGTCCGAAGGACGGCTCGATCCGGACACCCACCGCACGGCCGGCCACCGGGCCCAGCCGGCGGGCCAGCTCGTCCGACGCGCGGTCGAGTTCGGCGTAGGTGCGGATGCTGCCCCCGCACTCGACAGCGGGCGCGTCGGGACGGGCGGCGACCTGCTCGACGAAGCCGCGCAGGATCGGCCCGGCGTCCTCGGGGACGGAGGGGCCGGCGCCCAGCGCGAGCAGCGCGGCGCGCTCCTCGCCCGCCGGCAGCCAGTCACCGTGCAGCGGGACCTCCACGTCCACGACGGCCCGGGCGAGCAGGTCGCGGACCCGGCGCGCCAGGGCCTCGACCGTGGCGCGCTCGAAGAGCTCCCGGTCGAAGCAGAACGAGAGCGTCATCCCGCCGTCCGGGGTACGCCAGCTGTCCAGCAGCAGATCGGTCTTGGCCCGGTCGAAACCGGAGTCCATGCTCGCGGTCCGGACACCGGCGGGCAGCGTGGTCCGCTCGTCCGAGCCGGCCAGATCGTACTGGCTCTGGTGGACGAACACCGCCTGGTAGAGCGGGCCGACGCCGGGCAGTACCGGAAGCTCCAGCGCGGCGGCCACCCGCTCGACCGGCACGTCCTGATGGCTCAGCGCGGCCATCGTGGCGGAGCGCACCCGGCGCAGCACGGTGCGGAAGTCGGGCTCGCCGGTGAGGTCCGCACGGATCACCCCGGTACGGGAGAAGTAGCCGAGCAGCGCCTCGTGGGCGGTCTCGTTGCGGCCGGCCAGCGGGGTGCCGACGGCGAAGTCGTAGCTGCCGCTCCAGCGGGCCAGCACGCTCTGGTAGGCGGCGAGCAGCACCATGAACGGGGTGCAGCGCTGCTCGCGGGCCAAGGCGTCGAGTCCGGCGACGAGCTCGGGGCCGAGGGCGAGGTCGGCGAAGCCGGCCGGGTGGGCGGGCTCGGCGGGCCTGGGGTGGTCCAGCGGCATCCGCAGGGCGGTGACGCCGGCCAGCCGCCCGGTCCAGTACCGGACCGCCTCCTCGGCCGCGCCGCCGTCCAGCCTGGCCCGCTCGGCCAGCGCGTACTCACCGAACTGAAGCTTGAGATCCGGCAGTTCGGCCGTACCCTCGCCGATTTCCTCGCGGTACAGCGCGAGCAGTTCGCGCCAGAGCACGGTGAACGACCAGCCGTCGGAGACGATGTGGTGGACCACGACGCTCAGGGCGTGCTCGTCCTCGCCGGCGCTGACCAGGACGGCCCGCAGCGGCGGGCGCTCGCCCAGGTCGAAGGGGGCGTTGACGAAGGGGGCGCAGGCCGCGGTGAAGGACTCCTCCGCGGCGTCCGGTACCGGGATCAGGACGAGCTCGACGTCCCGTACGGGCTCCACGAGTTGGACGGGCTGTTCGCCCTCCAGGGCGAACCGCGTACGCAGCACCCGGTGGCGTGCGGTGAGCCGGGTGAGCGCCGCGCCCAGTGCCCGCGGGTCGATCGGGCCGCTCCAGCGACGGTTCAGGTACATGTTGAACCCGGTGTCCTGGGGCCTCAGTTGCTGGAGGAACCAGAGGCGGCGCTGCTCGTCGGTCAGCGGATGGCGGGCGATCGAGGCAGGGGAGGTCATGTGCTCATCTCGCTTTTCGCGCGGGCCTGCAGGGTCTCCAGGCCGATCAGGTCGTCGGACTCGGCGTCCGGGACGTCCCGGTCGAAGCGGGCCAGGACGGGAATGCAGAGGCTGATCAGGACCAGTGCGGCCATGGCGAGGCCGAACACCAGGTAGAGCAGGCCGATCCCGCGCCCGTCGCCGGTGCCGATCAGTGCGCCGACGCTGGAGGCCAGCGCGCCGCCCTCGTCCATCAGGGGCTGGAGCAGCTCGGGGCCGGCCGGGGCGACCAGGGCGAAGCCGATCGGCAGGGTGGACCAGGCGACCATGGTGTTCACCGCGATCACCCGGCCGTGGAAGCGCATCGGCACCTTGGTCTGGACGACCGTCGCGTAGATGCCGTTGAGCAGCGCCAGCCCGTACGTCATGCCGAACGCGCCCACGGCGACCACGGTCACCGAGGGCCGCAGGCCGGTGACGATGCAGGCGGCGGCGAGGCCGAGGGTGGCGAGCAGGACGCCGCGCAGCCGCATCCGGCGCGGGCCTCCCCAGACCAGCAGCGTGAGGCCGCCGAGTACGGCGCCCAGACCGGCCGCGGTGGAGACCCAGCCGGCCGCCGCGGTAGAGGAGAAGGAGAGCACCAGCGGGGTGACGAGCAGGAACAGCGGGGAGAGGAAGATGTTCAGCACCGCGAACCAGAACAGCATGGCCCGGAAGTGGCGGCTGCCCAGCGCCCGCTGGAAGCCGGCCCGGATCTCGGCGGCGACGCTCTCGCGGCGCGTGGCGGCCATCGCGTCGGGGAAGCGCACCGCCAGGGTGACGCCGGTGGCGATCAGGTAGCTGACGACGTCGAAGACCAGGATGCCGCCGAGGCCGATCACGTGCAGGATGCCGACCGCGATCAGCGGAACGAGGAACTGGGCGAGCCCGAACGCCATCTGGACCACACCGTTGGCGCGGCCGAGGAAGCGCTTGGGCACCAGCTGCGGCACCGCAGAGCCCCAGGCGACGCGCTGGAAGGCGAGCGCGGCCGAGAGCACGGAGATCATCACGTAGCAGTGCCAGGTTTCCAGCGAGCCGCTGAGGTAGAGCGCCAGCAGTGCCGCCTGGGTCAGCCCTGCGGCGACGTCCCCCCACAGCATCACCCGGCGGCGGTCGCCGCGGTCGACGATGGCGCCGGCCAGCGGGGCGACCACGATGCCGGGGACCAGGCCGAAGGCGGCGAGCAGGCCGAGCTGGAACAGCGAGCCGGTCTGCAGGTAGACCCAGATCGGCAGGGCGAACTCGGTGAGGGCCGAGCCGATCATCGAGAGCTGCTGCCCGGTGGCGATGGCCAGGAAGCGGCCCATCGTCGGGCGGACGGGTCCGCGCCGGCGGCCCTTCCGGGGCTTCCCCGGCGTCCCGGCCCGCTCCGACTCCTCCGGCTTGCCGGGGTCCGGACCGGGGTCCGGACCGGGGTCCTGACCGGGGTCCGGCGCGGAGTCCTGGTCCGACCCGGCGGCGTCGCGGGAAAGGCCGGCCAGCCACCAGGTGGCATCGGCGGTGCGTTCGTGGCGGGCCTCCTCGCCCGCGGCGATCGAGCGGTGCACCCCGGTCAGGATGTCCGCCAACTCCGCGGCGCGGTACTTGAGGTAGAAGTGCCCGGCCTCGTCCAGGACCACCACGGCGGCGGTCCCGGTGATCCGGTGCCACTCGCGGAACCGCTCCTCGTAGAACTCGGTCGCCGGATCGCGGTCGCCGCAGACGGCGATCACCGGCGCCCTGATGGCGCCGCCCTCGCTCTCGTACAGCTCGCCGAAGTAGCGCTCGGCGCCCTTCGTCCCGACCCGGCGGTTGTGCACGATCAGCCGCAGCTGGTCCTCGTCGACCTCGTCCACGTCCAGGCCCGCCGCGGCCAGGGCGTTGATCATGCCCTGGTCGCTGCGCAGGCGGGCGGACAGCTCGGCGAAGCGCTCCGCCAGCGCGGCGCCGCGGCCCTTCGGACGGGCGAACGGGAAGATGCCCCCGAGGTGCACGGCGTCGATCTCCCGGCCGGCCGCCTCCACCCGGCGGGCGATCTCCACGGTCAGCCGTACACCGACCCCGCAGTGCCCGTAGAGCACCAGCGGTCCCGCGACGTGCGCGACGATCTCCTCGGCGCACAGCCAGGCGACCTCGTCGATGTCCATCGCCTCCTCGCCCAGCTCGTGGCCGGGGACGGCGATGGAGTGCAGGGCCCAGTCCGCCGGCAGGGCGTCGGCGAGCGGCTTGTAGATCAGTGCGCTGCCGCCGCCGTAGGGGGCGCAGACCACGCTGGCGGCCACCGCGCGGCGCTCGGGCGTGAGCAGGTGCAACAGCCGGCGCGGGCCGCGGTCGGCCTCGGGAGTGGCCACCAGTGCGGCGAGCCGACGGACCGTCGGATGCCTGAAGAGGTCCATCACGGCGACCGGGGTGGCCAGGTCGGGGAAGGCCCGGCGCATCCGGGCGACCACCTGGGTGGCGAGCAGGGAGTGGCCGCCGAGCTCGAAGAAGTCGTCCAGCGCGCCGACCCGGGGGAGGTCCAGCAGGTCCGCCCACATGGCGGCGATCACCTGCTCGGTCCCGTCCTCCGGATCGACGTGGGCGCCGGCGGGCGGGCCGTCCGCCGGCGCGGGCAGCGCCTTGCGGTCGACCTTGCCGTGGGCGAGCAGCGGCATCCGCTCCAGTACCACGTAGCGGGCCGGGACCATGTAGTCCGGCAGGACCTCGCCCAGGGCGGCGCGCAGTTCGGCGGCCGCCGGCGGTTCGCCGCCGGCGGGGCGTTCCAGGTAGGCGACGAGGTTCTGCCTGACGCCCTCGCCGCGGGCCAGGACCACCGCCTGGGTGATGCCGGGCAGGGCGGTCAGGGCGGCCTCGATCTCGCCGGGCTCGACCCGGTAGCCGCGGACCTTGATCTGGTCGTCGCCGCGGCCGAGGTACTCCAGGGCTCCGTCGGCGCGCCAGCGCGCCAGGTCGCCGGTGCGGTACATCCGCGGACCGCCGGGCGAGTGGGCGTACGGGTCGCGGGGCGGGTCCGCGCCGGCCGGTGCGGCGTACGGGTCGGGCAGGAACCGCTCGGCGGTCAGGTCCGGCCGCCCGAGGTAACCGCGGGCCAGCCGGTCCCCGCCCACGTACAGTTCGCCGGTGACGCCGGGGGGAACGGGGTTGCGGGCCTCGTCCAGCACGTAGCAGCGTCCGCCGGCCAGCGGACTGCCGATCGGGGTGCTGCCCGGCGCGTCCACGCCGTCGGCGGTGACCTCGTGGACGGTGATCCCCACCGTCGCCTCGGTCGGCCCGTAGTGGTTGAACACCGCGCACCGGCCCAGCGCGGCGATGCCCGCCGCCCAGGACCAGCTGCTGGCCTCGCCGCCGAGGACGAGCGCGCGGCGCGGCAGCAGCTGCTCGACCGGCGCGTCGGCGGTCAGCGCGGCCAGGTGGGAGGGCGTCATCTTCAGGTAGTCGATGCCGGCCCGCTCGATCTCCGCGGCCAGTTCCACGCCCGCGATGCGGCGCGGCAGCAGGTGCACCCGGCCGCCGGTCGTGAGCGCCAGGTAGAGCATGGTGATGCTGAAGTCGAAGGAGAGCGACTGCAGCAGCCCGAAGGAGGCCCCGGGTTCGATCCGCAACCGCTCGCGAGCGCCCGCGAGGTAGTTGAGGACCTGCCGGTGCTGCACCGCGACGCCCTTGGGCGTGCCGGTGGAACCCGAGGTGTAGATCACGTACGCCAGGTCGTCCGGGCCGGAGACCTCCTCCAGCGGCGCCCCGTCCCGCTCCGTCGCGTCACCGTCGTCCTCGTCTGCTTCGTCGCCGGTCAGCAGGTCGGCCGCCGGGTGGTCGCCGAAGCGGGCCCGCAGCACGGTGTCGGTGATCAGGACCTTGGCTCCGGCATCCGCGACCAGGTGGGCGAGCCGGGCGGGGGGCTGCTCGGGGTCGAGCGGCAGGTAGCCGCCGCCGGCCTTGAGGACGGCGACCAGGGCGACCGCCAGCTCGGCGGACTGTTCCAGGCAGACGGCCACCCGGTCGTCCGCGCCCACGCCGAGCGACCGCAGGCGCCGGGCCATCGCGTCGGCGCGCCGGTCGAGGTCGCCGTACGTCAGCGTGCGGTCCCGGAGGACCAGGGCCGGCGCCCCGGGCGTCCGGGCCGCCGTCAGGGCCAGTGCCCGGGTGAGCGTGGCGGGACCCCCGTCCGGCAGCGCGGGACCGGCGGCCCAGGTGCCCAGTACGGCCGTCCGTTCGGCCGCGCTGAGCAGCGGGAGCCGGTCGACCGCCAGTGCGGGGTCGGCGACGCCGGCCTCGGTCAGCAGCCGGAACCGCTCGGCGAGGCGCTCGACGGTGTCGGCGTCGAAGAGGTCGGTGCGGTAGGTGAGCAGACCGTAGAGGCCGCCGTCCGGCTCCTCGCGCATGTAGAGGGCGAGGTCGGCGTGGGTGGTGGTGGCTTCGTAGCCGAACCCCTCGGCGTCCAGGCCCGCGGCGGCGGGGGCGGAGGAGGCAGGGTCGCCGTAGTTCTGGAAGGCGAAGGTGGCCTGGAACACGGCGGCGCGGCTGACGTCGCGCTCCACCGCGAGATCGCTGACCATCTGCTCGAACGGCACCTCCTGGTGCGCGTACGCGTCGAGCGTGGTCTCGCGGACCCGGCTGATCAGCTGGCCGAAGCCGAGGTCGGCGGAGAGCCGGGCGCGGATCGGCAGCATGTTGACGAACGCGCCGACCACGCCTTCGAGTTCGTGGTGGAGACGCCCCGCGACGGCGGAGCCCACGGCGAAGTCGCGCTGGCCGGTGTGCCGGCTCAGCAGGGCCTGGAACGCGGCCATCAGCACCATGTACGTGGAGGCGCCGTAGGCCCGCGCCGCCTCGCCGACCTGACGGGAGAGCTCGGCGCTCCAGTGGAACTCGGTCGCGGCCCCGTCGAAGGTGAACAGCGGTGGGCGGGGGCGGTCGGAGGGCAGTTCCAGGGCTGGTACGCCGTCGAGTTCGATGCGCCAGTGCTCTCGCGAGGCGGCGAGCCGACCGTTCTCCAGACGGTCTCGCTGCCAGGCCGCGTAGTCTCCGAACTGCACGGCCAGAGGCGGGAGTTCCCCCGGGGCACCGTGAGCGTGATGGGCGTAGCGGAGGTCGAGCTCGCGGTTGAGGAGATCGATCGACCAGCCGTCGCAGACGATGTGGTGCATCACCAGGGCGAGGACGTGATCGTCCTCGGCGATCCGGACCACCAGGGCGCGAAGGAGCGGGCCCGCCTCCAGGTCGAAGGGCACGGCGATGAGCGCGCCGAGTTCGGCGGCGGCGCGCGCCCGCGGATCCGGGTCCGCACCGGCGTCCAGGTGCTGGGCGGCGAACGGCGCGGGCTCGGCGACCCGGACCTCGGCGGTGCCGGTCTCGGTGGTACGGAAGGTCATCCGCAGGCTCTCGTGGCGGGTCACCAGGTCGGTCAGCGCGGCATCCAGCGCGGCGCGGTCGAGGGGGCCGCGGAGCCGGCGGGCCGGCGCCAGCGTGTAGGCCGTGGAGCCGGGAGCGAGCTGGTCCATGAACCAGAGCCGTTCCTGGCCGCTGGAGAGGGGCGGTGCGGTGTCCGCCGGGCGGGGGTCCACCACCCGCGCGGGGGCCGCGGCGCCGCGCAACCGCTGGCTGAGCAGGGCGCGCTTGGCTGCGGACCAGCCGGTGGGCAGGTCCTGGGTATCCGTCATCGGGTTCCTGTTCGGGCGTTCGGCGGGAGAGGTCGGAGATGCGGACGCGTCGGGGCCGGGCGCGGACCGGGCGCGGACCGGGCGGCCTGCGCCGGGCGGCGTGCCGGGGGTGCCGTACCGGGCGCAGGGGCTACTGGCGCTCGCGGACGGCGGCGCCGATGCCGGCCGGGGTCGGTACGTCGAAGAAGATGTCGAAGTCCAGTTCCACGCCGAGCGCGTCGCGGATCCGGGCAGCGATCTGAATGACCGTGAGTGAATGCCCGCCGAGGTCGAACAGGTCGTCGTCGGGGCCGACGTCGGGCAGGTGCAGCACCTCGGCCCAGATCCGGCGGATCGTCCTGGTCGTCTCGTCCCCGTCGTCGGCGACCTGAGGGGCCGGAGCATCGGGGGGCGGGACCGGCAGGGCCCGCCGGTCCAACTTGCCGTTGGGGGTGAGGGGCAGGCGCTCCACGGTCTGCCAGCGCTGCGGCACCATCGCGGCCGGCAGCGTGCGCATCAGGTGCTCGCGCAGGTCGGCGGGGCCGGGCGGGCGGGCGCCGGCGGCCGGGACCAGGTAGCCGGCCAGGAACGGCTCACCGTCCTCCCCGGTACGGACGGCAACGGCGGCCTGGGCGACGACCGGATGCTCCAGCAGGGCGGACTCGATCTCACCGAGTTCGATCCGATGCCCGCGGATCTTGACCTGGTCGTCGATCCGGCCGAGGAATTCGAGTTCGCCGTCGGCCGTCCGGACAGCGCGGTCCCCGGTGCGGTAGAGCCGGGAGCCGGGCGGGCCGAACGGGTCCGGTACGAAGCGTTCGGCGGTGAGTTCGGGCCGGCCCAGGTAGCCGTGGGCGACGCCGTCCCCGCCGATCAGCAGCTCTCCGGGGATGCCGAGCGGGGTGGGGCTCAGCTGTTCGTCGACGACGTAGGCCCGGGTGTTGGCTATCGGGCGGCCGATGGTGACCTGCGCGGGCTCGGCGGGGAGTTCGGCGCAGGTGGACCAGATGGTGGTCTCGGTGGGCCCGTACACATTGAACAGCCGGGCGGTGCGCGCGCGCAGTTCGCGGGCGAGCGGCAGCGGCAGTGCCTCGCCGCCGGCCAGGCCGGTCACGCCGACGAGCGCGGCGGTGCCGGTCCCCGCCGTGAGCATCACCCGCCATCCGGACGGCGTCGCCTGGACGTGGGTGACGCTCTCGGCGCTGATCAGTGCGAGCAGCCCGGGGCCGTCGACGGCGAGGCCGTCCGGGGCCAGGACCAGGCGGCCGCCGGTGATCAGCGGCAGGTAGAGCTCCAGTGCCGAGATGTCGAACGAGAGCGAGGTCAGGCCGAGCCAGGCGTGCCGGGGACCGGAGTCGAGCCGGTCGGCGAAGGAGGTGAGCAGATTGACCAGCGCCCGGTGGCCGACCGTGACGCCCTTGGGGCGGCCCGTGGAGCCGGAGGTGTAGAGGACGTACGCCGCGTCGTCCGGACCGGGGGCGGCGCCGGGCGCGGCCTCGGCCGGGGCCTGCGACGACGGCGTCGGCAGCCGCAGGACCGCGGGTGCGGCGGCGGCGACCGCCGGCGAGGGCTCGCGGTCGGCGAGGACCAGTACGGCTCCGGAGTCGCGCAGGACTAGGGCGAGGCGGTCGGCCGGATAGCCGGGGTCCAGCGGCAGGTACGCCGCGCCGGTGGCGAGGACGGCGAGCAGCGCGGCGGGCAGGTCGGCGGTGCGGTCCAGGTGGAGGGCGACCAGGTCGCCGGGCCGGACACCGCCGGCGCGCAGTGCCTCGGCCAACTCGTCGACGCGGGCCAGCAGTTCGCGGTACCGCAGGTGGCGGCCGGCCGCGCTGACCGCGACGGCCTCGGGGGTGGCGGCGGCCTGGGCTCGGAACAGGTCGAGCACGGTCCGGTCGGCCGGGTAGGGCCTGGCTGTGGCGTTCGGCGCGGTGGTGACGGCCCGGAGTTCGGCGGCGTCCAGCAGGGGCAGGTCCACCAGCCGGGTGCCGGGCGCGGCCGTCGCGCCGGCGAGGAGGGTGCGGTAGTGGCCGGCGATCCGGCGCGCGGTGTCCGGGGCGAGGACGGCCGGGTCGTACTGGAGGCTGAAGTCGATGCCGCCTCCCGGGGTGCCGGGGGCGTCGGGGGCTTCGACGACCTGGAGGTGGAGGGTGTTGCGGGCCGTACGGTTGTGCACGGCCCAGGCGATCCGGGCGCCGGTGTCGGCGAAGTCCGGGGCCGGGCCGCGCCGGCGGTAGCCGAGCGAGACCGCGGTCAGGCCGACGCGGGGGCCCAGTCCGGCGACGACGGTGCCGAAGGGCACGCTGCGGTACGGGTAACCGGCCCGCAGCTCGGCCCGGACGGCGGCGGCGAAGGCGGCGAAGGTCCGCGACGCGTCGGCCGCGGGGGCGTGGACGGGCAGCTCGTTGACGAACAGTCCTATTTCCCGGCGGAGTTCGGGCGTCCGGGTGGAGAACGGGACGGACACCGGTACCGCTTCGCCGCCGTAGCGGCGCAGCAACCCGTGCAGGGCCGTGAGCAGGAACTCGAACACGGTGGTGCCGGTGAGCACGGCTGCCGCGGCCAGCCCGGCCGCCCCGGAGCCGTCGAGGCGCCACTCGACCGCCTCACCGGCCCCGGCGACGATCGGGGTGCGGGGCGCGCCCGGCAGTACCGGCTCGGTCGCGGCGGCCCACCGCGGCCCGTACCACTCGGCGGCCCTCCGTACGGTGGCCGGATCCGCGGCCGGTGCGAGCGGTGTGGTCGGTGCGAGCGGTGTGGCCGGTGCTGACCGTGCCGTGGTCGCGGCCAGGGGCGCCGAGCGGTACGCGGCCGCGAGGTCCCGGGTCAGGACGTCCTTGGAGTTGCCGTCGAAGACCGCGTGGTGGGCGGTGACCAGCAGCTCGGCGCTGCCGTCGGCCCGCCGGAGCAGGGTGAAGCGGCTGAGCGGGCCGGTCTCCAGGGCGAACGGACGGGCGGCCTCTTCCTCCAGCCGCTTCTCCACGTCGGCCTCGTCCAGGGGTGCTTCGAGCCGGACCAGTTCGGGCCGCAGTGCCGCAGGTTCCTGCCAGACCTGGCCTTCACGCTCCACCAACCGGGCGGCCAGGGCCGGATGACGCCTGGTCACGGCGACCACCGCGCGGGCCAGTGCCGCCGTGTCGACCCGGTCGAAGGAGATCCGCACCGGCATGTGGAACGCCTCGCGGGCCAGTCCCAGCCGCTCGGTCAGCCAGACGCCCTGCTGGGCCGGCGAGGCCGGGGTGCGGTCGGGTAGGGGGAGGACTTCGGACATCTGCGGCTCACTTAGGACGTCGGAGCGGAGGGAGGAGCGGCACGGTGGACGTGCGGACGCGGCAGGGGGCGCGGGCTGCCGCGCGTCGGGCTTCGGGCGCCGACCGCGGTCTGCGGCACGTGGATGCGGAGACGGTTTCGGCCACCGTGGAGTCCGGCCCACCCCCGGGGGCCGGCCGACGGCCGCGAGCGGTCAGGACTGCCGGACACCCCGGGGTCGCCGAGGCGTCCGGAAGCTCCGACCTCCGCCCGATGTGAAGACAATTGGTCCAGACCTGTCGAGAGATTCGCACAACACCCACACACCGTCAAGGCCCGTCCGCGGCCCGGAATCAACCGTCATGTACACGTCCAGCCGAACGGACGCTCTGCCGGCCATTCCCAGGCATGATCATTTCTGATGGGGCATCAATGTCCGGGCCTGTGGCGGCAGATGCCCGGACCCGGGCCGTCCGCGCACGGCCGTCCGGGTCGTGGGGACGCGCCCGGGCTGTGTCTCGAAATCGGCGCTGCCGAGGTCGCGGGCGGTCGATCCGCCGCCCCGCCGCGTGCCCCGGTCGCGTACCCGTACCCGTAGCGGGCCCGCGGTGCCCTGTGGCGCCCGCCCGCGGTCGGCCGAGTACGTCCAGTGCTCGGCCGACTCCGCCCTGCGACACGCGGCGCCGGACCGTACGGACTCGGCCGACAAGATCCCGAAGAGACGGCTCGCGGTGGTCCCGACGGCCGGACGTACGCCCCCTGCCCGGTGTCCCGGCGCACCTGATCCCCCGCTGCCCGCCGGGGCACGTGCTCCTCCGCTGCCCGCCGAGGTCGTCGCCGGCCGCTCGCGGCCGACGCCCGGGCCTGCGGGGGGCGCGCGTGATTTATGCTTCAACCCGGCCGCGGAGCGATGGCTCGCCGCGGTACACGGCACCTGCGGCACGGTTCGTCCGGCCGGTCGCCGAGGAGCGCGGCGTGCGTCAGGATCTCGGTCCGGACGGGACCGGAGGACGCTGATCTGGATGATCTTGGGGAATCGGGTGGCTGTCGGGCGCGTCTCCATGGTGTGGGGTGTGCAGCCCACCCACCCGTAGTCAGAAGACCCCCAGGGAGAAGCGAGGTATGCCGGTGATCTGCGTCGGAGGCATGATCGGGATCGGCAAGACGAGCGTGGCCGAGCTGCTCGCCAAGGAGCTCGGCAGCGAAGTCTTCTACGAAAGTGTGGAAGACAACCCGATCCTCCCGCTCTTCTACACGGCGAGCCCCGAGGAGATCCAGGCCAAGCGCTACCCCTTCCTCCTCCAGCTCTACTTCCTGCAGACCCGGTTCGCCTCGATCAAGGAGGCGTACAAGCAGGGCGACAACGTCCTGGACCGTTCCATCTACGAGGACTGGTACTTCGCCAAGGTCAACCACGACCTGGGACGGATCAGCTCACTCGAGATGCGGGTGTACGAGGGGCTGCTGAGCGAGATGATGCGCGAGATCGACGGCCTGCCGTACCGCAAGGCCCCCGATCTCATGGTCTACCTCAAGGCGGACTTCGAGACGGTGCTGCACCGCATCGGACTGCGGGGCCGCGATTTCGAGCAGGACGAGAGCCTCGTCGCGTACTACCGGACGCTGTGGTCCGGCTACGACGACTGGGTCCACGGGCACTACTCGGCCAGCGAGGTCCTCGTGATCGACATGAACCACACCGACGTGGTGAACAGCGCCGAGGACGCGGCCCGGGTGGTGCGGGAGGTCAAGGACGCGCTGACGGCAGCCCGGCGCCGCGGCTGAGACCGGCCCGAGGGATCCGCCCGGGGAGGACCCGGGCGGAGACGGCGAGCCGTGTCAACTCGACACGTTCACCACCGCGAACATGCCGTACGTCGAAACCTTCGCGCTGTTCGAACGCTTCCCCACGCTGCCGGTCGCCCGGGACGTGTGACCACGTCCGTGACGGGGAGGAGGGAGCCGCCGTGTCGCAGGGCCGGTACGCACCCTGCCGTTCCGGTGGCGTTGCGTTCTATGATCGCTACTCCGCGTACGAGGGGGCTGGCTATGGGGGCAGGCGGGGCGGCACCGCAGCGGGCGCACGACGGTCGGCGGCAGGAGCGGTTACTCCGGGAGCACTGGCAGGCCGCCCGCCGGCAGGCCCGGCGGTGGGAAGCGGCGGACGAGGGTGAACAACGGGTCCTCGCCCAGCTGTTGGTGCTGACCGCGCGGGGCTGGCGCTTGCTGGTCGACCGGCCGTGGCCCGGGCAGCGGACCGCTCGCGCGGACATGCTGCTGGTGGGGCCCGGCGGCGTCTTCGTCCTCGCCGTCACGGCCGCCGGCGGCGAGCCCGGGGGCGGCGGACGCGCGGCCGAGCTGCTCGCCGCCACGAAGGCCACCGAGAGGGCGGTGGCGTCCCTCGGAATGTCCCCGGTCGCGGTCCAGCCGCTCTTGGTGTGCGCCGGGCAGCGCGCAGACACGGACCTCGGACGGATCCGGCTGATGCGCGAACACGAGCTCGGCACGCAGCTGTCGGCGCAGCGCCACCGGTTGCGGGTGGAGTCGGTCCGGGCGATCGCCGACCATCTGGAGCGGGTGTTCCCGGACCACGCCGCGGTGGCCCTCGATCAGCAGCAGCAGCCGCCGCCGGCGTCCGAACACGACGGGCCGGACGCCCCGGACGGCCTGTTCGACCTCGAAGGGCTGCGCGACGCGGCCTTGAAGGGCGCGAGGGAGGCGCCGATCGAGCAGTGGATGACCTTCCTCCACCCCGACCAGGTGGCCCTGGTACGCCGCAACTGGTCGGGCCCGGCGCGCATCAGCGGCCCGGCGGGCACCGGCAAGACGGTCGTCGCCCTGCACCGTGCGGCCCACCTGGCCAGACGGACCACCGGCCGCATCCTGTACGTCACCTTCGCCAACAATCTGCCCCGGGTGCAGAGCACCTTCCTCAGGACCATGGCCCCGGCCGTCGCCGACCGAGTGGACTTCCGCAGCCTCCACTCCTGGGCGCAGGAGTTCCTGCAGGAGCGCGGCATACCGGTGCGGCTGCACCGGGACAAGGCCGAGACCGCCTTCAGCCTGGCCTGGACCCACGTCGGCCGCGCGGGCCGGCTCGCCGAGCTCGACCCGGTCCCCACCTACTGGCGCGAGGAGATCGACTACGTCATCAAGGGGCGGGGGCTCACCCGCTTCGAGGACTACGCGACCGTCTCCAGGCGGCGCCGGAGGGCGAGGCTCCACCGGACGCACCGGCAGTCGGTGTGGGAGCTGTACGAGGCGTACGAGTCGCTGCGCGGCGAGCGCGGCGTCCACGACTTCAACGACGTCCTGTCCCTCGCCCTGGCCGAGGCGTCGCGCCGGCCCGGGCGGCCCCCGTTCGCGGCCGTCATCGTCGACGAGGTCCAGGACCTCACGCTCGTCGGCGTGCGCCTCCTGCACGCGCTCGTCGGCGACGTGCCCAACGGCCTGCTGCTCGTCGGAGACGGCCAGCAGACCGTGTATCCCGGTGGCTTCCGTCTCACCGACGCGGACATCGACATCCGAGGCGACCGCGGGCAGGTGCTGCGGACCAACTACCGCAACAGCAAGCAGATCCTGGACGCGGCCCTGACCGTCGTGGCCGACGACGCCTTCGAGGACCTCGACGGCGTGCGCACCCCCGGCCGCCGCGACGTCGACCTCACCTTCCACGACGGCGACGTCGTCCGTGTCACCAGGCCCACGGTGGACGCCCACGACCGGGACCTCCTGGACGCCCTGCGCACCCTGCCCGACGGCGCGCTCGCCGACACCGCCCTGCTGTGCCCGTCCCTGCGCGCCATCGGCCACTACCAGCGGCTGCTCGCCCAAGCAGGCATCCCGGTCTGCCAGTTGGAGCATTACGACGGTCGTGCCGTCGACGCGGTGAAGCTCGGCACCTATCGCAGGGCCAAGGGCCTGGAGTTCAAGAACGTCTTCCTGCCCCAGCACGACGCGGCGCTCCCGCACGCGACGCAGGCCGGCGCGGCGTCCGGTACGGAGACGGCGGAGACGACCCGGGAGCGTGAGGAACTGCGGCGCAGCCGGCTCTTCGTGGCGATGACCCGGGCCCGTGACCTGCTCTGGCTCGGCAGCGTCACCGGGTAGCACTCACGGTCGAGGCGCTCCACGGCACCCCCGGC
The DNA here is from genome assembly GCF_042715295.1 of Streptomyces sp. NPDC058701. Classification (NCBI taxonomy): domain Bacteria; kingdom Bacillati; phylum Actinomycetota; class Actinomycetes; order Kitasatosporales; family Streptomycetaceae; genus Streptomyces; species Streptomyces sp. NPDC058701. The sequence continues at coordinate 44,696 of NZ_JBHXSY010000022.1, forward strand.
CGGCCGGGGGCGGGGCATGCCGCACCCCCTCACATCCGGCGAGGCGGAGCCGTGCGGCTGACGCGGCCGGGGCCGCGTTCGAAACCGCCGGTTGCCGCGACCGTGCCGGGGTGCGCGCAGCGCCCGTACAGCCGCAGGTCAAGGGCCTTCGACCTGACGTAGGCCATACGGGTGCGTCGTGGGCGTCGCGCCGGATGTTCGATACGGCGGCGTGCTAGACACCTCATGGGATAAGCAGCACAAACAGGAGGTATGTAGTGATGCGTGCACAACTTCTCCGCATGGCGGCCGTCGCCGGTACCGTTGCGATCGTGGCTCTGGGCGGGGCGTCGGCGGCGAGCGCCGACGGCGTCGGCAACCACGGCATCGGGAACTCGGGCGTGGGCAACGCGGGCATCGCCAACTGGGGCATCGGCAACGCCGGTGTGTTCAACGGAGGCGTGGGCAACGCGGGCATCGCCAACACGGGCCTGGGCAGCGCCGGCATCGGGAACTCCGGCATCGGCAGCGCCGGGATCGGCAACTGATCCCATCCCGACGACCGTCCGACCGTCGGTCGGCGTGGGTGGTGGTCCTGCGGCGCGCGGCCGGAGGACCACCACGTTCACGTACGGCTCCAAAAACCTGCCCGGACGGCGTCAGCTCGTGGTCAGCGCCGCGAGCGCGGTGTTGAGTTCGAGGACGTTCACCCGGGGTTCGCCCATGAACCCGAGGGTACGGCCCGCGGTGTGCTCGGCGACGACCTTCTCGACCTGCCGGACGTCGAGCCTGTTCCGTTCGGCGACCCGGTGTACCTGGAGCTCGGCGTACGCGGGGGAGATGTGCGGGTCGAGGCCGGAGCCGGATGAGGTGACCGCGTCGGCCGGTACGTCCTCGGGCGCGACCTGGTAGGAGGACGTGGAGTTGTCGGCGACCACCGCCTCCTTGGCTCCGGTCACCTGGGCGCACAGCGTGCCCCGCTCCGCGCGTGCCGTGCAGCGGCCGTCGACGGCGCCGTTGTCGGCGGAGCGGTTGGTGGCGCCCGAGAGGATCAGCGAGTACCGGGTGTTCACGCTGTTGGCGCCCAGGCCGTCGGACGGGCGGGGCTGGAACCACCGGAGGTCCGGTCGCGCGGCCTCATCGGCGTCGGCGGGGTCCTTCTTCGGCAGGTTGTAGCTCTGCCCGATGAGGGAGGAGCCGACCACCCGGCCGTCCTCGCCGTGGAGTTCGGAGCCGTTGGCCTGGTCGGGGAACAGGGCCTGGGCGACGCCGGTGACGGCGAGCGGGTAGAGGACGCCGCAGAGGACCGTCAGGACCAGCAGGGCCCGCAGGCCCGCGCCGATCAGGCGCGCGGTGTTGCCCACAGAGGTGTTCATCGCAGATCAGCCGATTCCGGGGATGAGGGACAGGAGGAGGTCGATGACTTTGATGCCGATGAACGGGGCGATCAGACCGCCCACCCCGTACAGCGCGAGGTTGCGCCGCAGCATCTTGTCCGCACTGGTGGGCCGGTACCGCACGCCCTTGAGGGCGAGCGGGACGAGGGCGATGATGATCAGCGCGTTGAAGACGACGGCGGACAGGATCGCGGACTCGGGGGAGTGCAGGCCCATGATGTTGAGCTTGTCCAGCCCCGGGTAGACCACGGCGAACATGGCCGGGATGATCGCGAAGTACTTGGCGACGTCATTGGCGATGGAGAACGTGGTCAGGGCGCCGCGCGTGATCAGCAGCTGCTTGCCGATCTCGACGATCTCGATGAGCTTGGTGGGGTCGGAGTCCAGGTCCACCATGTTCCCGGCCTCCTTGGCGGCCGAGGTGCCCGTGTTCATCGCCACGCCCACGTCGGCCTGGGCGAGCGCCGGCGCGTCGTTCGTGCCGTCACCGGTCATCGCCACGAGCTTGCCGCCCGCCTGCTCCCGCTTGATGAGGGCCATCTTGTCCTCGGGGGTGGCCTCGGCGAGGAAGTCGTCGACACCGGCCTCCTCGGCGATGGCCTTCGCGGTGAGCGGGTTGTCACCGGTGATCATGACCGTCTTGATGCCCATGCGGCGCAGTTCCTCGAACCGCTCGCGCATGCCCTCCTTGACGACGTCCTTCAGATGGATGACCCCGAGGACACGGGCCCCGCGCTCGTCCTTGACGGCGACGAGGAGCGGGGTGCCCCCTGCTGCGGAGATCCGGTTGGCGAGGGTGCCGGCGTCGGCGGAGACCCGGCCGCCCTGCCCCTTCACCCAGACGATGACCGAGCCGGAGGCGCCCTTGCGGGTCTGCCTGCCGTCCACGTCGACGCCCGACATGCGGGTCTGGGCGGTGAAGGCGATCCACTCGGCGCCGGCGAGCTCGCCCTGGTGGCGTTCGCGCAGTCCGTACTTCTCCCTCGCCAGGACCACGATCGACCGACCCTCGGGGGTCTCGTCCGCGAGGGACGACAGCTGGGCGGCGTCCGCCAGCTCCTCCTCCGTCGTGCCCGTGACCGGCACGAACTCGGCCGCCTGCCGGTTGCCGAGGGTGATGGTGCCCGTCTTGTCGAGCAGCAGCGTGGACACGTCGCCGGCGGCCTCGACCGCGCGGCCCGACATGGCCAGGACGTTGCGCTGGACCAGCCGGTCCATGCCCGCGATGCCGATGGCCGAGAGGAGCGCGCCGATGGTGGTGGGGATCAGACAGACCAGCAGGGCGGTGAGTACGATCATCGACTGCTCGGCGCCCGCGTAGATCGCGAAGGGCTGGAGGGTGACCACGGCCAGCAGGAAGACGATCGTGAGGGACGCGAGGAGGATGTTCAGCGCGATCTCGTTGGGCGTCTTCTGCCGGGAGGCGCCCTCGACCAGGGCGATCATCCGGTCGATGAACGTCTCACCGGGCTTCGTCGTGATCTTCACGACGATCCGGTCGGAGAGGACCTTCGTGCCACCGGTGACCGCGCTGCGGTCCCCACCCGATTCCCGGATGACGGGAGCGGACTCGCCGGTGATGGCCGACTCGTCCACGGAGGCCACGCCCTCGACGACGTCCCCGTCACCGGGGATGACGTCGCCGGCCTCGCAGACCACCAGGTCGCCGATGCGCAGTTCCGTGCCGGGGACCCGTTCCTCGCTCCGGCCGTCCTTGCCCAGGCGGCGCGCGACGGTGTCGGTCTTGGCCTTGCGCAGGGTGTCGGCCTGGGCCTTGCCGCGGCCCTCGGCGACGGCCTCGGCGAGGTTGGCGAAGACCGTGGTGAGCCACAGCCAACCGGTGATCGCCCAGCCGAACCCGTCGGTGGGGTCCTTGACCGCCAGGACGGTCGTGACGACGGAGCCGATCAGCACGACGAACATGACCGGGGACTTGATCATGATCCGGGGGTCGAGCTTGCGCACCGCGTCCGGGAAGGACCGCACCAGCGCCTTGGGGTCGAACAGGCCCCCGCCGACGCGGCCGGCCGCGGGCTTGTGCCCGGTGGGAACATCCTCGTGCGGAGCACGGGTCGGTGTGGCGGTGCTCATGAGGCGAGCCCTTCAGCGAGCGGACCCAGCGCGAGGGCGGGGAAGTAGGTCAGGCCGGTGATGACGATGATCGTGCCGACGAGCAGTCCGGCGTAGAGCGGCTTGTCGGTGCGCAGGGTGCCCGCCGTCTCGGGGACGGGCTTCTGCTCGGCGAGCGAACCGGCGAGCGCCAGGACGAACACCACGGGAAGGAAGCGGCCCAGCAGCATGGCGATGCCGATGGTGCTGTTGAACCACTGGGTGTCGGCGTTCAGGCCGGCGAAGGCGGAGCCGTTGTTGTTCGCGCCCGAGGTGTAGGCGTAGAGGATCTCGGAGAAACCGTGCGCGCCGCTGTTGGTCATCGAGTGGCCCGGGGTGGGCAGGGCCATCGCGGCGGCGGTGAAGCACAGCACCAGGGCCGGGGTGACGAGGAGGGAGCAGGCGGCGCACTTGATCTCGCGGGTGCCGATCTTCTTGCCGAGGTACTCGGGGGTGCGGCCGACCATCAGGCCGGCGATGAAGACGGCGATGACCGCCATGACGAGCATGCCGTAGAGACCGGAGCCGACGCCGCCGGGGGCGATCTCGCCGAGTTGCATGCCCAGCAGGGTGATCCCGCCGCCGAAGCCCGTGTAAGAGGAGTGGAAGGAGTTGACCGCTCCCGTGGAGGTGAGCGTGGTGGCGACGGCGAAGATCGACGAGCCGCCGATGCCGAAGCGGGTCTCCTTGCCCTCCATCGCACCGCCTGCGAGGTCCAGCGCCGGGCCGTGGTGGGCGAACTCGGTCCACATCATCAGGCCGGTGAACGTGATCCAGATGATGCCCATCGTGGCGAGGATCGCGTAGCCCTGGCGCAGGTTGCCGACCATCCGGCCGAAGGTGCGGGTGAGGGCGAACGGGATGACGAGGATCAGGAAGATCTCGAAGAGGTTGGAGAAGGGGGTCGGGTTCTCGAAGGGGTGGGCGGAGTTGGCGTTGAAGTAGCCGCCGCCGTTGGTGCCGAGTTCCTTGATGACCTCCTGCGAGGCGACCGCCCCGCCGTTCCACTGCTGCGATCCGCCCGTGAACTGGCCGACCTCGTGGATGCCGGAGAAGTTCTGGAGGACGCCGCAGGCGACCAGGATGATCGCGCCGATCACGGAGATCGGGAGCAGGATGCGGACGGTGCCGCGGACCAGGTCGGCCCAGAAGTTGCCGAGTTCGCCGGTGCGGGAGCGGCAGAATCCCCGTACGAGGGCCACCGCCACGGCCATGCCGACGGCGGCGGAGACGAAGTTCTGCACCGCGAGGCCGCCGGTCTGCACGACGTGCCCCATGGCCTGTTCGCCGTAGTAGGACTGCCAGTTGGTGTTCGCCACGAACGAGGCGGCGGTGTTGAAGGCCTGGTCCGGGTCGATCGACACGAAGCCGAGCGAGCCCGGCAGGCCGCCTTGCAGACGCTGGAGTCCGTAGAGGAAGAGGACGCTCACCGCGGAGAAGGCGAGGATGCCGCGCAGGTAGGCGGGCCAGCGCATCTCCGCGTTCGGGTCGGCGCCGATGGCCTTGTAGATCCACTTCTCCGGCTTGTAGTGCCTTTCGGAGGAGTAGACGCGGGCCATGTGGTCGCCCAGCGGGCGGTAGGCCAGCGCGAGCGCGGCGATCAGCGCGAGCAGCTGGAGCACACCAGCGGTTACGGGGCTCATATCAGTGCTCAGAACCTCTCCGGATACACGAGGGCGAGGACGAGGTAACCGAGCAGGGAGACGGCCACGACGAGGCCGACGACGTTCTCGACGCTCACAGCTTGGTCACCCCCCGGGCGATGAGAGCCACCAGCGCGAACACCGCGACCGTGGTGACGACGAAGGCCAGATCGGCCATCGCGAGCTCCTGAGTGAAGTGGGGAAAAACGAATCAGCCAGTTGGCTGATGACGACATAACCGCGTCTTCACCTGGGTGTTGAGCCACATTGACGGGCTCCATACGTGCGCCCTGGAACCCTTAACGCCGCCCTGACGGCCGCACCGGCGCCCGGAGCCGGCGCCGCCCCGTACGGGGCCCGTGCACCGTTCCCACCCGCGCGTGCGCGCACGGAACGCGTGGTGGTGCCGGCCGGCGCCGCTCCGGGGAAGACTGAGTCCATGAGAGACGTCGTTTTCACGCGCGCAAGCGGCTGGATCCCGAACGTGATCCGCGAGGACGGCGAGCTGAAGCTGATGCTCGGTGCCGGGGCCGACGCCAACCACGAGCCTCGCACCTTCACGTTCTCCATCGGCGAAGCCCATCTCGCGGTGATCCGGGAGGACCTGGCCAGACACCTGCTGCTGTGGAGTGCGGTCCTTCCGCTGTGCGACGCCGCGGGAACCCGGGGCCGGCTCGACGAGGACGCTGCCGTCGCGCTCCTGGACCCGATCCTCCTCGGCGCGCCGACGGGCGTCGACGCGCTCTTCCGGCGCATCCGGTGGGACAGGAGCCGGCTCATCGCCCACGGGGCCGACATCGGTCTGCTCGAGCGCGGTCAGGTATGCGCCGCGATGCGCGCGGCGACGGAGACGTCAAACGGGAAACGGGCTCAGGAGTACCACGCGGACCGCCGTCGCGCCGAGCGCGGAGCAGTGCTCGGTCCGCTCGACGCCGCGATTCTCAGGTACACGGGCCAGTACCTGCACGGCTCGACGGTTCCGAGGCGGGTGCCCGGTGCCGTCGACCCCGCGCTGCTGCCCGGGGTCATGCGGGTGATCTCCACTGCGGAGCAGGCGTGCGCCGGGATGCGGATCGGCCGCGATCCGCGACGGGGAGAACGCGCCACGGACAAGCGCGACTGGGACCGGATGAAGGCGAGGGCCGAAGCGGCCGTGCGCCGTGCACACCCCGAGCTCGTCGATGACGCGGTGCGCACCGTGAGCTTCCTGATGTGCTCGGAGGCCGCGGACCGCTCCAGGAACAGACCCGTGGAGGATGACGGGGAGGCGGCCGACCACCGTGCCGACGCCGGCGGGAGTGCGAGGAAGACGGCCCTGTCGTTCACCGACGACAAGGGCGTCGAGAAGAAGTGGCGACGGGACGGTCCCCGCACCGCCACCGCGGAGTTCTGGGAGTTCGTCGGCGATCGCTCCGCCGGGGACAACGAGGTGTTCACCATCGAGGACGAGGAGAGGGGCGAAGGCATCCAGCTCCACTTCTACGCGGACTCCGTCGCCCGGGTCACGACGCTGCGCGAGGGCCGAGGCGGGTCGGATCCGGAGTACCGGGTCGAGTACGGCCTGGTCGACGGGATCGCCGGGTACCGGACCCTGGTGAGCGCCTTCGTCCGCGGCGGCTGCGCCGCACTCGAACAGCACGGTCCCTGGATGCCGGATGTCGCCGAGTTCGAGCGTGCGCGTCGGCGGCGCGACGCCCGGTAGTCCCAGCGGGAGCCCGCGCACGCGCCGTCGCAAGAACCTGCGAAGAGCGGGTACGGGAGCCCGCGCGCCGAGACAGTTGCGGGGACCCGGCAGGGTCAGGGGTACGTCATGAACGGGTTCGGCCGCGTCAGGAGGCCGGTGCCGACCGTCCCGTGAGGGGCGGCCGGGCCCGGCGCCGGCCGCTGAATTTGTCCCTCCGTGACAAGAGTGAACTCGGGTGCGATGGCGGGCGTATGCAGAGCGGGGGAACAGCGTCCATCGATCGAGGAGTTGCCATGTCCCGGAAACGGACCATGAGTCGTACGAAGAAGCTCGTTCTCTCCGTCGTGGCGGGAACCCTGGTGGCAGGAGGGGCCGTCGCCACGATGGCGACCGGCAACGCCGCCGCGCCCGAGGTGGTGTGTCAGGGGTCGACGGTGACCCTGTCGGGTGAGGGGGGTGCGCCGGCGGCGAGCAGTGGGACGTTCCCGGTGGGTACGAAGCTGAAGGTGACGAATCTGGACAACGGTCAGGCGACGACGGTGACGGTGAACGGGCCGTCGGGGAGCTGTGTGCTGTTGAACAACGCGGCCTTCGACACGGTCCGGGAGCCGGGCAAGAACCTGATCCGCCGGGCCCGCGTCGAGCGCGTGGGTGGTGGCGGCGCCGCGCCGTCCGGTGCGTCAGGTGCGTCCGGTACGGGGGGTGCGCCGTCCGCTACGGCGGGTGTGCGGGTGCCCCCGGCCACCGGTGAGGTGGTGTGTCAGGGGTCGACGGTGACCCTGTCGGGTGAGGGGGGTGCGCCGGCGGCGAGCAGTGGGACGTTCCCGGTGGGTACGAAGCTGAAGGTGACGAATCTGGACAACGGTCAGGCGACGACGGTGACGGTGAACGGGCCGTCGGGGAGCTGTGTGCTGTTGAACAACGCGGCCTTCGACACGGTCCGGGAGCCGGGCAAGAACCTGATCCGCCGGGCCCGCGTCGAGCGCGTGGGCTGAATCTGCGGAAGCGCCCCGAGTCGCCGCCGCCCTGCCGGCGCGCGGCGCGCGTTCTCGCCCTCGGCGGGCCGGCCGTGAGGCGGGTCCGCCGGGGGTGCCCCGTTCGCGGCCGCCCGAGGCCCGTGGGGCTCGGCTCCGGCGGGGGTGCTGGGGGGTCGGGCGGCGGTACCAGATCCTCCGTTTCTCCGCTTCCCGGTCGCTCTCCGTCCGCCCGCCGATGAGTTCCTTCGTCATTCGCAGTCGATAGAGCATGGTGGGTGTGTGGCGGCCGCGCGTGCGGTTCGATCACGCACCCGCCGAAGCTGCCGAGCACCGGACCGAGACACCGAGGAACCCAGATGCGTACCCTGATCAGCACCGCCTTCATCTCCCTCGACGGCGTCGTGGAGGCCCCGGGCGGGGAGCCCGGATACCGGAACTCCGGGTGGACCTTCAAGGACGTGGAGTTCCTGCCCGAGGCGTTCGAGATCAAGGGCCGCGAGCAGGGGGAAGCCGCGGCCATGCTGCTGGGCCGGACCAGCTACGAGGCGTTCAGCCCGGTGTGGCCCGACATGGCGGACTTCGCCGACTACAAGGAGATGCCCAAGTACGTCGTCTCCACCACCCTCACCGAGGGCGACCTGGTGGCCAACTGGGGCGAGACCACGATCCTGCGCTCGCTCGACGACGTCGCCGCACTGAAGGAGACCGAGGGCGGCCCGATCATCGTCCACGGAAGCGCGTCCCTGAACCAGGGGCTCTCCGACGCCGGCCTGATCGACCGCTACCACCTGCTCGTCTTCCCGCTCCTGCTCGGCGCGGGCAAGCGGCTGTTCAGCGCCACGGACAAGGACACCCAGAAGCTGAAGCTCGTCGAGCACGAGGCGTACGCCAACGGTCTGCAGAAGAACGTGTTCGACGTCGTCCGCTGAGGCACGGTACGGGCGGCCGGGGGCGGCTCGGGCGCAGTCCTGATCCGCCCCGTGCCGCGGGCGGCCGGTCAGTCCCGGTGCTGCACGATGTGGAGGACATTGCCGTCCGGAGCGCGTACGAAGAACCGGCGCCGTACGGGGGAGGGGCCTCAGTCCTTGCCCTCGCCCGTACCGACGACGTACGCGACGAGCGCTCCGGCGAACACGGCCCAGGCGGCCGCCGGGGGGCCGGCGGTGATCCAGGCGAGGAGCCCGAGCAGCAGGGCGGCGAGGGCTCCGGTCGCCAGGGCCCGGGGGCTGGTGAGGAACGCCCACTGCCCGCGCCCGCTGCCCGGCCGGCGGATCTCGGCGACGGCCGTCCTGATGACGAGGGCGGCCACCACGAGGGCGATGCTGAGCAGGGTGATTCCCATGGCGCGCGCCTCCGGTCCGGTCCGACGTACTGCACCGCAGTCTGCTCTGCTTCGTCGCGCCGGTCGATGCCGGGGGTCCGGTGTGCCGGCCGGTCCGGGGACGGCCGGCCGGCACACCGGGCTCAGGCGAGGTCGAAGCGGTCGAGCCGCATCACCTTGTCCCAGGCGGCCACGAAGTCGCGCACGAACTTCTCCCCCGCGTCCCTGGAGGCGTAGACCTCGGAGAGCGCCCGCAGCTGGGCGTGCGAGCCGAAGACGAGATCGACGGCGGTCGCGGTCCACCTGCTCTCGCCCGTGACGGCGTCCCGGCCCTCGAAGACGTTCTCGTCGGCGTCCGAGGCCTTCCACTGCGTGCCCATGTCGAGCAGGTTGACGAAGAAGTCGTTCGTCAACACCCCCGGCCGGTCGGTGAAGACGCCGTGGGAAGAGCGCCGGAAGCCGCTGTCCAGGACCCGCATGCCGCCGATCAGGACCGTCATCTCGGGCGCCGTCAGGGTCAGCATGGAGGCGCGGTCCAGGAGCAGGGTCTCCGGCGACAGCTTCACACCGGCCCGGAGGTAGTTGCGGAACCCGTCCGCCTCCGGTTCGAGGACGGCGAAGGTCTCCACGTCGGTCTGCTCCTGCGAGGCGTCCGTACGCCCCGGTGCGAACGGCACCGTGACGTCGTACCCGGCGTCCTTCGCGGCCTGCTCCACGGCCGCGCATCCGCCCAGGACGATCAGGTCCGCGAGCGAGATCTTCGTCCCGCCGGTCTGCGCGCCGTTGAAGTCCTGCCGCATCTGCTCCAGGGTCCGCACCACCTCGGTCACCTCGGGCAGGTCGTTGACCTCCCAGTCCTTCTGCGGCGCCAGCCGGATGCGGGCCCCGTTGGCCCCACCGCGCTTGTCGGTGCCGCGGAAGCTCGCCGCCGAGGCCCAGGCGGTGGTCACCAGTTGCGGGACGGACAGTCCCGACGAGAGGATCCGGCCCTTGAGCGCGGTGACGTCCGCGGCCGCGACCAGCTCGTGGTCGACGGCGGGCACCGGGTCCTGCCACAGCTGGGCCTCCGGTACCCACGGGCCGAGGTACCGGGAGAGGGGGCCCATGTCGCGGTGCAGCAGTTTGTACCACGCCTTGCCGAACGCCTCCGCGAGCTCCTCCGGGTGCTCGTGGAAGCGCTTGGCGATCGGTCCGTAGACCGGGTCCACCCGCAGCGCGAGGTCCGTCGTCAGCATCATGGGGGCGTGCCGCTTCGACGGGTCGTGGGCATCGGGCACCGTGTCGCGGGCCGAGTCGTCCGTGGGGGTCCACTGCTTCGCGCCGGCCGGGCTCGTCGTCAGCTCCCACTCGTACCGGAACAGGTTGTCCAGGTACCCGTTGTCCCAGGTCGTCGGCGCGGAGGTCCACGCGCCTTCGAGCCCGCTGGTGAGCGCGTCGGCGCCCTTGCCGCTGCCGTACGTGTTCCGCCAGCCGAGGCCCTGCTGCTCGATGGGGCACGCCTCGGGCTCGGGGCCGATGTACTCGGCGCCGACCGCACCGTGGCACTTGCCGAAGGTGTGGCCGCCGATGATGAGCGCGGCCGTCTCCTCGTCGTTCATCGCCATGCGCCCGAACGTCTCCCGGATGTCCCGGGCGGCGGCGAGCGGATCGGGGTTCCCGTTGGGCCCTTCCGGGTTGACGTAGATCAATCCCATCTGCACGGCTCCGAAAGGACCGGTGAGTTCCCTGTCACCGCTGTAGCGCGCGTCGCCGAGCCACGTGTCCTCGGGCCCCCAGAAGATCTCCTCGGGCTCCCAGATGTCCTGCCGCCCGAAAGCGAAACCGAAGGTCTTGAACCCCATCGATTCCATGGCGCAATTGCCGGCGAAAACCAGCAGATCGGCCCAGGAGATCTTCCGTCCGTACTTCTGCTTGACCGGCCACAGCAGACGGCGCGCCTTGTCGAGGCTCGCATTGTCCGGCCAGCTGTTGAGGGGGGCGAAACGCTGTGCGCCGGCTCCGCCGCCGCCCCGGCCGTCGGCGATGCGGTACGTTCCGGCGGAATGCCAGCTCATCCGGATGAAGAGCGGCCCGTAGTGGCCGTAATCGGCGGGCCACCATTCCTGTGACGCCGTCATCACCTCGAAGACGTCCTGCTTCAGGGCGTCGACGTCCAGCGTCGCGAACTCCTGCGCGTAGTCGAAGCCCTCACCCATCGGATCGGCCAGAGGCGAGTGCTGGTGGAGAACTTGAAGATCCAGCTGATCCGGCCACCAGTCCCGGTTCGAGCGGGGGCGGGTCGGCTCGGGGGTGGGGGCAGGGATTACCGGGTTCTCGCTGTCGCTTCCGGACACGTCCGTCCTTCTTTCCTGTATCGGTGGTCCCGCTGCCGACCGCCCGCCCCCGGCGCCGCCTGAACGGCGCCGACGACCGGGAGCGTGTGGGTGCGTCCGTATGGTCGCGCACCGGAGAGCCCACGGCCGCGAGAACACGCGGGGCGCCGCCCCATCACCGGTAGTCGAAATCCAGATCGGGCCCCGGATCCGTCCGTCCGCCATTCCCGCCGCTTCACGGACCTGCCGCAATGGACGACTGGTCCGATCATCATCATCTTTCCCGGTCGGGGTGCGCGTTCGGACCGCCACGGATTCGATGCCGGACACAGCCGTGCGATCCGGGTAACCTGTGCCTCCCTTTCGGGGAAAGGCCGGCTCGGCGCCGTGCCGGTCAGAGCCCGGATCCCTCTCCGTCGTCCCGTCGAGCCTGGAGGAGTGAGCCGCCGTGAGCGACCTGTTGGAGCGCCTGCGACGGCGGGGCTGGCGGATGACGTCCCAACGGCGCGTCGTCGTCGAGGCCCTCGACGGCGACCACGTCCACCTCACGGCCGACGAGGTGCACGCCCGAGCGGCCCGGCGGCTGCCCGAGATCGCGCGCGCGACCGTCTACAACACCCTGGGCGAACTTGTCCTGCTCGGGGAGGTCGTGGAGGTCTCCGTCCACGGGCGCGCGAAGCGCTTCGACCCCAACGCGCACCACCCGCACCAGCACCTGGTCTGCACCGGATGCGGCACCATCCGCGACGTCCGCCCCACCGCCACCCCGGCCGGCCTGCCCGAGCGGGAGCGGTACGGCTTCACGGTGTCCGACGTCGAGGTCACCTACCGCGGGTTGTGCCCGTCCTGCTCTCGCGATCTGCCGCCGGGATGAGCGCGGCCGCCCGGGGCGCACGGCGGGGGCGGACGCGGCCCGTCGGACATCGGCGCCCTGCCGTGCGGCAGGACCCGAAGGCCCGCCGGCCGACACCGGACCGACGGGCGTGCGGAGGAGCGCGGCGCGGCTACGGGTCCGGTCGCGCCGTGGGTCAGGGGCGGGCCGTGAGGTAGCCGCCCATGGAGGTGAAGTACTCGAGGGCGGGCATCTCCCGCCCGTCCTCGGTGCGTACGCGCGTGATGGCCAGCCCGTGGTTGCGGCCGGTGCGGGCGTCGGCTCCGGCGACGATCGCCACGCCCTCGCCCTCGCGGTAGAAGATGCGGCCGGGCGTGCCGCCGTAGCGGCCCTCGGACACCACGGCGGTCACGATCTCCAGCCGCTTGCCCTTGTGGAAGGTGAACGCGCTGGGGTACGGGGCGGACTGGGCGCGCACGAGGCGTTCCAGGACCTCCGCCGGCCAGTTCCAGTCGATGCGGATGTCGTACTCGGCGCGCTTGTGGAAGAAGCTGGCCTGCGAGCGGTCCTGCGGGGTGAACTCGGTCTCGCCGGCGGCGATGCGGGCCAGCGCGCCGACGGTGACCGGGGCGATCAGGTCGACCGTCTTGTGGAAGAGGTCGGTGGCGGTGTCGGTGGGGCCGACGGGGACCGCCTGCTGGAGGACGATGTCTCCCGCGTCGAGCTCGTCGTCCATCATGTGCGCGGTCACGCCGACTTCCGACTCGCCGTTGATGAGGGCCCAGATCAGCGGGGAGAAGCCGGCGTACTTGGGGAGCAGCGAGTCGTGGACGTTGAGGGTGCCGTGGCGCGGGAGGTCGAAGATGCGCGACGGTATGTACGTGCGCCAGTTGTTCGCCACGATGATGTCCGGGTCCGCCTCCTTGAGGAGCGTGAACAGCTCCTCGTCGTCGGGGCGGTTGCGGATGACCACGGGCACGCCGTGCGCTTCGGCCAGGTCCGCGACCGAGTCGCTCCAGATCTTCTCGTAGGCGTGCTCGCTCTTGGGGTGGGTGACGACCATGACGACGTCGTGCTCGGAGTCCAGGAGCGCTTGCAGGGTGCGGTGGCCCCAGGTCTGATAACCGAACATGACGACCCGCATGGGGTTCCTCCTCTGGAGAGCAATAGATCACCGGAAAGTAAAGCAAGCCTTACCTAAGGATGCAACGTGCCCGATTCTAGGCTCTGTTTGCAGTCATAGTGGCCTATTTGTCTGGTTTGCCTGGTCGACAGGGTGGCGTGATCAGGTTAGCTTTACCTAAGTTCGCTCGGCCTGCTGCTCAACGGCATTGCCCTGCCCCAGATTCTCCTCGGCGCCTCACAGGCGGCTGTCTCGCATGATCGGAGTGACATGTCACAGGCTCTTCCTGGTGACGCACCGGTGATCCACGACCTCATAGGCATCGGCTTCGGGCCGTCCAATGTGGCCATGGCGATAGCGCTCACCGAGCACAACGCACGCGTCCACAGGGAGGAGGCGGTCACTGCCCACTTCTTCGAGCAGCAGCCGCGTTTCGGCTGGCACCGCGGCATGCTGTTCGAGGACGCGACCATGCAGGTGTCGTTCCTCAAGGACCTGGTGACGCTGCGGAACCCGTCGAGCGAGTACAGCTTCCTCTGCTACCTGCAGAGCAAGGGGCGGTTGATCGACTTCGTCAACCACAAGAACCTGTTCCCGCTGCGCGTGGAGTTCCACGACTACTTCGAGTGGGCCGCGGCCAAGGTCGACGACATGGTGTCCTACGGGCACGAAGTCGTCGCCGTGCGGCCCGTCGTGCGCGACGGCGTGATCGAGTACGTGGACGTCACCGCCCGCTCCGGCGCGGAACTGGTCACCCACCGGGCCCGCAACCTCGTCATCGGCACCGGCCTGCGGCCCTACATGCCCGAGGGCGTGGACCGCACCGAGCGCGTATGGCACAACTCCGACCTGCTCCGGCGGGTGGACGGCCTGGACGGCACCGACCCGTCCCGGTTCGTCGTCGTCGGCGCGGGCCAGAGCGCCGCGGAGAACGTGGCCTTCCTGCACCGCCGCTTCCCCGAGGCCGAGGTCTGCGCGGTGTTCGCCCGCTACGGCTACAGCCCGGCGGACGACAGCAAGTTCGCCAACCGGATCTTCGACCCCGCGGCCGTGGACGAGTACTACACGGCTCCCGGCGAGGTCAAGACCAGGCTGATGGACTACCACGGCAACACCAACTACTCCGTGGTGGACATCGACCTGATCGACGACCTGTACCGCCAGGCGTACCAGGAGAAGGTCCTGGGCGAGGAGCGGCTGCGCTTCCTCAACGTCTCCCGCCTCTCGGACGTCGTCGAGACGCCCGACGGCGTGAAGGTGACCGTCCAGTCCCTGGTCTCCGGCGAGGAGACCCCCCTCGACGCCGACATCGTGGTCTACGCCACGGGGTACCGGCCCGCCGACTCCCTCGGCCTCCTCGGCGAGGTCGAAGGCTTCTGCCACCGCGACGACGAGGGCCGCGTCCGCGTGGAGCGCGACTACCGCATCACGACGGACCCCGCGCTGCGCTGCGGCATCTACCTCCAGGGCGGTACCGAGCACACGCACGGCATCACCTCCTCCCTGCTGTCCAACACCGCGATCCGGGTCGGCGAGATCCTGGAGTCGGTCATCGGCCGGACCCCGAAGCCGGCCGTCGGCGAAGCCCAGCTGGTCGCCGACGGGATCGGCTCCTCCAGCTAGGCCGTCTCGCCCCACCCTCTCCTCCTGCCTGGCAGCGCCGTCCTGCCGGGCGTGAGGCATGCACTGTGCAACTCCCGTGAAAGGAACACCCGTGTCCGTTGGTTCCCGCCCCCCGTTGACGAGGATCGTCAGAAACCTTCCCCGTGTGGCCGTCGCGGCCGCCGCCGCCCTCGTATTGAGCGCGTGCGGTGGCGGCGGGGAGAAGACCGAGTCCAAGCCGTCCGCCGACGCGGGCAACAGCAAGTCCTCGGCGGCCTTCCCGGTCACCGTGGAGCACAAGTACGGGTCGACGACGATCGACGCGGAGCCGAAGAAGGTCGTGACGCTCGGTCTGTCCGACCAGGACGCGGTGCTGGCCCTGGGGGTGAAGCCGGTCGGTGCGGTGGACTGGTTCAAGGAGACCCCCTACGGCAAGTGGCAGTGGTCGAAGGACCTGTGGGGCTCCACGCCGCCGCAGGTCGTCGGCGAGCGCGACGAGTACAACATGGAGAAGATCGCGGCGCTGAAGCCGGACCTGATCATCGCCCAGTACTCGGGGATGAAGAAGGAGCAGTACGACACGCTCTCCAAGATCGCCAAGGTCGTCGCGCAGCCGAAGGGCGCGGAGGACTACCAGGCGACGTGGCAGGTGATGACGCAGCAGATCGGCAAGTCGCTGGGCAAGGAAGCCGAGACGCAGAAGCTGATCGCGGGGATCGACGAGAAGTTCAAGGCGGTCCGGGACAAGCACCCGGAGTGGAAGGACAAGACGGTCGCGGTGGGCGAGCCCGTCGAGCCCGGCAAGTTCTCCGCGTTCTCGCCGAAGGACCCGAAGGTCATCTTCCTCAGCGAGATGGGCTTCACGACGTCCGAGACGTACCGCACGGCGCTGGGCAAGGACAACATCGCCGACCTGAGCTCCGAGCGGTTCGACGTGATGGAGGCCGACCGCACGGTGTGGCTGGGTACCCCGGACACCGAGGCGGCGATGAAGGCCGACCCGCTGTACGCGAAGACCAAGGTCAACCAGGAGAAGCGCGACCTGTTCCTGCCGTACGAGACCCCGGACATCGGCGCCGCGCTCTCCTTCAACACCGTGCTGAGCATCCCGTACGCCATCGACCAGGTCGTCCCGAAGCTCGAAGCCATCAAGTAACGACCAGCCACTGACGCGCAGGACCAGGGAAAGGCCTACTGAACGATGATGGACACCGACTCGGACCGGACCGCTGCGGCCGGGACACCCGTCACCGGTGGACAGTCCGGAATCTGGCTCGCCCAGCAGATCGAGCCGGACAGTTCGGCCTTCAACGTCTCGTTCACCCTGGAACTGCGCGGCGACGTCGACCTCGACCGCCTGACCGCCGCCGTGCGGCAGGTGGTCGAGGAGGCGGACTGCCTCCACGTCGTCTTCGCGACCACCGGGGACGGCAGCCCCCGTCAGTTTCCCCGCCGCATGCCCGTCGACGTCCCCGTCGTCGACGTGCGCGCCGAGCCCCACCCCGAGGACGCCGCCTGGGAATGGATGGGCGCCCGCCGGGCCCGCCCCCTGGCCCTCGCGGACGGCCCCCTGTTCTCCCACACCCTGATCCGGGTCGCCGACGACCGGGTGCTCTGGTACCAGTGCTACCACCACCTCGTCATCGACGGCGTGAGCATCGGCCTGCTCTCCCAGCGCGTCGGCGAGCTCTACACCGGTACCCGGGAACCCGCCCCCGTCGCCTGGGACGTGACCCGGCTCGCCGCCTCCGAGGAGGCCTACCGGGCCTCCGAGACGTACGCCGAGGACCGCGCGTACTGGCTGGAACGCTTCGCCGACCGGCCGCGGCCGGTCCGCCTGGTCGAGCCCGGCCAGAAGATCATCACGCGCCGCTACCGGCGCACCACCGAACTCACCGTGGCCGACACCGACCGGCTCAAGGCCGCCGCCCAGGCGTCCGGGGTCCGGCTGTCCGCCCTGCTGGTCGCCGCCGTGGCCGCGTACACGCACCGCACCACCGGCGAACAGGACTTGGTCCTGGGCCTGCCCGTCACCACCCGCCGGGACCGCGCCATCCTCGGCATCCCCGGCATGGTCTCCAACATCGTGCCGCTGCGGCTGACCGTACGCCCCGGCACGACCGTCGCCGAGCTGCTCGCCCAGACCCACGCGCGGATCGCCGAGGCCGTCACCCACGGCCGGTACCGGGCCGAAGACCTGGCCAAGGAACTCGGCCTGGTCGAGGGCGTGTCCGAGCTCGTCGGCCCCACCGTCAACATCCTCCCCGGCACCGACTGGCTGCGCTTCCGCGACCACCGGTGCGACCTGCGCCCCCAGTGGATGGGCGCGGTCAGCGACCTGGCCGTCAGCGTCGGCGAGTCCGTGCGCGGCGCCGTCCGCGTCCTCTTCGACGCCGACGCCGACCAGTGCACCGAGGACGGCCTCGTCGCCCACCAGGAGCGCTTCGGCATCCTCCTCGACGCCTTCGCCGAGGACCCCGACCGGCGCGTGGGCCGGCTCGAACTGACCACCGCCGAGGAACGAGCCCGGCTGCTGGTGGACTTCGGCACCTCCCCGAGCGATTCCCCCGACCTGTCCTGGCCGGCCGCCTTCGAGGCGCAGGTGAGCCGCGACCCCGGGGCCGTCGCCCTGGTCTGCGAGGACACCGAGCTGACCTACGGGGAGCTCGACGCCGCCGCCAACCGGCTCGCCCGCCTCCTCGCCGCCCGCGGCGTGGGCGCCGAGGACGTCGTCGGCGTGGCCCTGCCCCGTTCGCCCGAGCTCGTCACCGCCCTGCTCGCCGTGATGAAGGCCGGCGCCGCCTACCTGCCGCTGGACTCCGACCACCCGCAGGACCGCCTCGCGTACATGCTCCGGGACGCCGGCGCCCGTACCGTCGTCACCGCCCGGGAGCAGGCCGGGGGCCTGCCCGCGCTCCCCGGCCTGGAACTGCTCCGGCTCGACGACCCGCGGACCGCCGCCGCCCTCGCCGCGCAGGACCCGGCCGCCCTCGGCCTGGACATCCCGCTCGACCGGGCCGCGTACGTCATCTACACCTCCGGCTCCACCGGCCGCCCCAAGGGCGTCGTCGTCCCCCACGACGGCATCGGCAGCCTGATCGCCACCGCCACCGAGCGCATAGGCATCGGCCCGGACAGCCGGGTCGTCCAGTTCGCCTCCGTCGGCTTCGACGTGACGGTCTGGGACCTGGTCATGTCGCTGTGCGTCGGCGGCCGGATCATCGTCGTCCCCACCGAGCGCCGCGTCGCGGGCCCCGCCCTCACCGACTACATCGCGGCCCACCGCGCCACCCACATGATCCTGCCGCCGTCGCTGGTGTCGGCGCTGCCGCAGGACTGCGAACTGCCCGAGGGCTGCGTGCTCGTCGTCGGCACCGAAGCCGTCCCGAGCGAGCTGATCGCCCGCTGGTCGCACCGCCTGCAGATCGTCGTCGCCTACGGCCTCACCGAGGCGAGCGTCAACTCCACCCTCTGGCTCGCCCGCCCCGACTGGCAGGGACCCGTCCCGATCGGCGAGCCCGACCCCAACACCCGGGCCTATGTGCTGGACTCCGCCCTGCGGCCCGTACCCGTCGGCGTCGAGGGCGAGCTGTACGTCGCCGGCCGCGGCCTGGCCCGCGGCTACCTCGGCCGCTTCGGCCTGACCTCCGAGCGCTTCGTCGCCGACCCGTTCGGCGAGCCCGGCACCCGCATGTACCGCACCGGCGACCGGGTCCGCTGGACCGCCGAGGGCAACCTCGACTTCCTCGGCCGCGCCGACGGCCAGATCAAGATCCGCGGCCATCGCATCGAACCGGGCGAGATCGAGAGCGCGTTCATGGCCTGCCCGGGCATCGCGCAGGCCGCCGTCCTCGTCCGCGAGGACCAGCGAGCCGCCAAGCGCCTCGTCGCCTACCTCGTCGCCGACGCCTCCCTGGACACCGCCGGAGCCGAGGCCGCCGTCACCGCCGCCCGCGCCGGGGCCGCCCAGAACCTGCCCGACCACATGGTCCCCTCGGCCGTCGTCCGCATGGACGGCCCGCTGCCGCTCACCCCCAACGGCAAGCTCGACGCCCGCGCCCTGCCCGACCCGCAGTGGACCGCCATGACCGGCGACGCGGCCCCCACCACCGCCGCCGAGACCACGCTCGCCGCGCTCTTCGCCGAGGTCCTCGGCCTGCCGGCGGTCGGCGTCCACGACAGCTTCTTCGAGCTCGGCGGCGACAGCATCGTCGCCATCCAGCTCGTCACCCGCGCCCGGGCCGCCGGTCTCGCGATCAGCCCCCGCGAGGTGTTCCGGCTCCGTACCGTCGCCGCCCTGGCCCTCGCGGCCGGTGACGCGGCGGACGCGCCGCGGACCGCCGCCCCGCTGCCCGAGCCGTTCACTCTGGTCCCGCTCACCGCCGCGGACCGGGCCGAGTTCGCCGAGGGCATCGGCGACCTGCTGGACGTGGTCCCGGCCACCCCGCTCCAGGAGGGGTTCTACTTCCACGCCGCCACGGACCGGGACGGCGCCGACGGCTACGCCGTCCAGGACGCCGTCGAACTCGGCGGAGACGTCGACCCCGAGGCCCTCCGGGCCTCCGTCCAGCAACTCCTCGACCGGCACCCGCTGCTGCGCGCCGCCTTCCGCCAGCACCCCGACGGCCCCGTCGTCCAGGTCATCGGCGCCGACGTCGCCCTGCCCTGGCGGTTCACCGACCTGACCGGCCAGGACCACGCCCGGCAGACGGCCGCGGTCGAGGAGGTCGCCGCAGCCGAACGCGGCCGCGGTTTCGACCTCGGCGCCCCGCCGCTGATGCGCGCGGCCCTGGTCCGGCTCGGCGCGCAGCGCTCCGTACTGCTCCTGACCATGCACCACATCATCGTCGACGGCTGGTCCGTCTCCCTGGTCATGCGGGAACTGCTCGACGGCTACCGCCCCGGCGCCCCCGCCGCGGCGACCGCGGCGGACCCCGCCTACCGGGCGTACACCGGCTGGCTGGCCGGCCTCGACCGGGACCGGGCCCGCGCGGCCTGGCGCGACGCCCTGACCGGCCTCGACGCGACCGACGGCCTCCCCTTCCGCGCCGGCGAGACGCCGGGCGCGGCCTCCGGCCGGGTCACCGTGGAGCTGTCCGCCGACCGGACGGCCGCCCTCACCGCCGGGACCCGCCGCCTCGGACTGACCCTCGCCGCCGTCGTACAGGGCGCGTTCGGCCTCGTCCTCGGCGACGTCGTCGGCGCCCAGGACCTCGTCCTCGGCACCACGGTCTCCGGCCGCCAGGCCCCCGTACAGGACATCGAGACGCTCGTCGGCCTGCTCATCAACACCGTGCCCGCCCGGCTCGCCTGGCGCCCCGAGCAGACCCTCGCCGAGGTCCTCACCGCCTTCCAGGACGGCCAGGCCGACCTGCTGGACCACCAGCACCTCGGGCTCGCCGAGATCCAGCGGGCCGTCGGCCGGGGCGACCTCTTCGACGCCCTCGTCGTCGTCGAGAACCTGCCCGAGGCCGGCGACGCCGCCGACCCGCGCGGCCTCATCCGGATCCTCGGATCCGAGATCCGCGACGCGGTGCACTACCCGCTCGCCCTCACCGTGCTGCCCGGCACGACGCTGCGGCTCCAGCTCGACCACGACCCGGCCCGCCTGGACGCCCGCGCCGCCGCCCGTTTCACCGACCGGCTGCTCGCCGTGCTGGAACAGGTCACGGCCGACCCGCACCTGCCGGTCGGCCGGCTCGCCGTACAGTCCGCGGACGAGCAGCGGACCGTCCTCGCCGCCCTCGCCGGCGCCGAGCGGCACCTGCCCGCGGACACCGTGCACGAAGCCTTCGCCGCGCAGGCGCGCCGTACCCCCGACGCCGTCGCGCTGGTCCACGAGGGCGGCCACACCTCGTACGCCGAACTCGACGCCCGCGCCGAGGCCCTGGCGCACCGGCTGGCCGCCCGCGGCGTCGCCGCCGAGGCCGTGGTGGCCGTCGCCGTGCCCCGGTCCGCCGAGACCCTCGTCGCCCTGCTGGGCGTCATGAAGGCCGGCGCCGCCTACCTGCCCGTCGACGTCGACTACCCGGCCGACCGGGTCCGGCACATGCTGTCCGACTCCGGTGCCCGCACCGTCGTCGCCACCGCGCGGTCCCTGGCGAAGCTCCCCGCCCTCGACGGGGTCACCCCCGTCCTCCTCGACGGCCCCGAGGCGGCCGCGGCGGCCCCCGCGACGGGTGCGCTCGCTCCCGTCGACCCCGACGCCGCCGCGTACGTGATGTACACCTCCGGCTCCACCGGCCTGCCCAAGGGCGTGGTCGTCCCGCACCGGGCCGTCGTCGGCCAGCTGGCCTGGACCGCCGAGGAGTTCGGATTCGGCCCCGGCGAGCGGGTGCTGCACCAGTACTCGACCAGCTTCGACCCCTCCGTCCAGGAGATCTTCGTCCCCCTGCTCACCGGCGGCACCGTGGTCGTCGCCCGGCCCGACGGGCACCGCGACCCCGCCTACCTCGCCGAGCTGATCCGCACCGAGCGGGTCACCAACGTCGACCTCGTGCCGTCCCTGTACACCGCGCTGCTCGCCGAGGACGCGGACGGCGCCCCCTGGTGGGCGAGCCTGCGCCGCGCCTTCAGCGGCGGCGAGGCCCTGCCCGTCCCGCTCGCCCGGCGCTGGCAGGACCGCACCGGCGTCCCCCTGTACAACGTGTACGGGCCCACCGAGGCGGTCATCCAGGTCACCAGCTGGCGGGCGGGCGGCGAGAGCGCCACGGCGGCCACCGTGCCCATCGGCCGGCCCGTCTGGAACACCCGGCTGCACGTCCTCGACCGGTACCTGCGCCCGGTGGCCCCGGGCGAACCGGGCGAGCTCTACCTCGCGGGCGACCAGCTCGCCCGCGGCTACCACGGACGCACCGCGCTCACCGCGGAACGCTTCGTCGCCGATCCGTTCGGCACTCCGGGCGCGCGGATGTACCGCACCGGAGACATGGTCCAGTTCAGCGAGGACGGAGCGCTCACCTACCTCGGGCGCACCGACCACCAGGTCAAGATCAGGGGAAACCGAGTGGAACTCGGGGAAATCGAAGCCCGCCTGCGGGACGATCGACACGTCGCCGACGCGGTGGTCGTCGCCCGCGACGACGAGCGCGGCGTCAAGCAGCTGGTCGCCTACCTGGTCCCGGCCCAGGGCGGCCCGGCCGACGCGTTCGACACCGAGGCCGTACGGACCGCTCTGACGGGCGCGCTGCCGGCCCCCATGGTGCCCAGCCACTTCGTCGCCCTCGACGCGCTGCCGCTCACCCCCGGCGGGAAGACCGACCTCAAGGCGCTGCCCGCCCCGGCGGTCCGCCGCAAGGCCGGCCGCGGCTCCTCGCGGGAGGGGCGCGAGCAGGAGCTCTGCACGATCTTCGCCGAGGTGCTCGGCCTCGACGCGGTCGACGCCGACGAGGACTTCTTCATGCTCGGCGGCGACAGCATCCTCTCCATGTCCGTCTCCAGCCGCGCCCGCAAGGCAGGCCTGTCGGTCAGCCCCCGCGAGGTCTTCGAGCACCGCACCCCGGCCGCCCTCGCCACCGCCACCGGCGGAGCCGACACCGCGGCCGCTCCCGCCGCCGACACCGACGGCGTCGGCGACATCACCCTGCTGCCGATCGTCCACCAGCTCCGCGAGGACGGCGGCCCCATCGGCCGGTTCAACCTGTCGATGCTGCTGCAGGCGCCCGCGGACGCCGGCACCGACCGGCTGACCCGCGTCCTGCAGGCCGTACTGGACCACCACGATGGCCTGCGGACGTCCCTGACCCGCATGGACCTCGGCCCCGCCATCCCGGCCCTGTGGTCCGCCGCCACCACCCCGGCCGGCAGCGTCGACGCCGCCGCCGTACTGCGCCGCGCCGACGCGGCCGGACTCGACGACACCGCCCTGCGCGCCCTGATCACCCGCGAGTCGGACGCGGCCGCCGGCCGCCTCGACCCCGACGCCGGCGTGATGCTCCAGGCCGTGTGGTTCGACGCCGGCGCCGGCGTGCCCGGCCGGCTGCTGCTCGTCGTCCACCACCTGGTCGTCGACGGCGTGTCCTGGCGCGTCCTGCTCGGCGACCTCGCCGCGGCCTGGGACGCCGCGCTCCAGGGGCAGCGCCCCGAGCTGGAGCCCGTACCGACCTCGCTGCGCCGCTTCGCCCGGGAGATCGCCGAACAGGCCACCTCCCCGCAGCGGCAGGCGGAACTCCCGTACTGGGCCGCGACCCTGGCCCCCGGCGCCGAGCTGGTCCCGGGCGCCGACCGCAGCGGCACCGCCGGCTCCGCCCGGAACCACACCGTCACCCTCACCACCGGGGAGACCCGCACCCTGCTGACGGCCGTGCCCGCCAGCGCCGGCGCCGACGTCACCGAGGTGCTGCTCGCCGCCCTGCGCCTGGCGGTGTCCCGCTGGCAGTCCGGCCGCGGCGGTGACGCGGCGGGCGACCTGCTCGTCGACCTCGAACGCCACGGCCGCGACGGCACCGCCCTGGACCTGTCCCGCACCGTGGGCTGGTTCACCGGCCTGCACCCGGTCCGGCTGCCCGCCGCCGACGGCGCCCTCGACACCCTGAAGGCGGTCAAGGAGGCCGTCCGCTCGGCCCCCGACTCCGGCGCCGGATACGGCATGCTGCGCTACCTCAACCCGCAGCTCGCCCCCGTCTTCGCCCGGCTGTCCACCGCCCAGGTGCTGTTCAACTACTTCGGCCGGCTGCCCGCCGACCAGGCCGTCGACTGGGCGCCCGCCGCCGAGTCCGACGCCCTGTCCGTGGACGCGGACGCGGACCTCGCCATGCCGTACCCGCTCCAGGTCAACGCCGTCTGCGCGGACACCCCGCACGGCCCCGAGCTGCGGGCCACCTGGACCTGGCCGGCGGACCGGACCCTCGGCGAGGAGGACGTCCGCTCCCTCGGCCTGGCCTGGGCCGAGGCCCTGCGCGAGCTCATCGCCCAGGCCGCCGGCTCCGGCTCCGCCACCGGCGCGCTGACCCCCTCCGACCTGCCCCTGGTCCAGCTCACCCAGGGCGAGATCGACCGCGTCCAGCAGACCAGCCCGGTCCCCGTCGCCGACATCTGGCCGCTGTCCCCGCTGCAGGAGGGCATCCACTTCCACGCCAGCTACGACACCGACGGCCTGGACGTCTACACCGCCCAGGACTGCTTCGACTTCGGCCACCGCCTGGACCTGGACCGGCTGCGCACCGCCTGCGCCGCCCTGCTCGCCCGGCACTCCGGCCTGCGCGCCGGCATCACCTCCGAGGGACTGCCGGCGCCCGTGCAGTTCGTCGGCCCGGCCGGCGAGGTCCCCGTCCCTCTCACCGAGACCGACCTGACCGGCCTCACCGAGGAGCAGCGGCAGACCCGCCTCACCGAGATCGCCGACGCCGACCGGCTGCGCCGCTTCGACCTGTCCGCGCCCCCGCTGTTCCGCCTCCAGCTCATCCGGCTCACCGAGAACGCCGACCGCCTGATGCTCAGCCACCACCTGGTGGCCTGGGACGGCTGGTCCCAGTCCCTGTTCCTCGACGAGCTGCTGGCCCTCTACGCGGCGGCCGGCGACGACACCGGCCTCGCCGCCCCGGGCAGTTACCGCGACTACCTGAGCTGGCTCGCCGACCAGGACTTCGACGCGGCCCGCGCCACGTGGAGCACCGCACTCGCCGGCCTCGACGAGCCCACCCTCGTCGCCAGGGGCCGCGGCGGCGAGCCCACCATCCCGCGCCGTCACTCCCTCGACCTCGGCGCCGACCTCAGCGACCGGCTGCGGGGCTCCGCCCGCGCCCACGGCCTCACCATCAACGCGGTGCTGTCGACGGCCTGGGCCCTCGTGCTGTCCGCCGCCGTAGGCCGCAGCGACGTGGTGTTCGGCGCGACCGTCGCCGGCCGCCCCGCCGAGGTGCGCGGCGCCGAGTCGACGATCGGCATGTTCCTCAACACCGTCCCGCTGCGCATCGCCCTGCGCCCCGAGGAGACGGTCGCGGACCTGCTGCGGCGCGTCCAGTCCGAGCGCACGGCGCTGATGGACCACGAGTACCTGGGCCTCGCCGAGCTCCAGCGGGCCGGCGGCCACCCCGTCCTCTTCGACACCCTGTACGTGCTCCAGAACTTCGCCGACGAGGGCGCCTTCCGCGAGCTCACCGACCGCCACGGCATCACCGGAGTCGGCAGCGTCGACTCCACGCACTACCCGATGACCCTGATCGTCAACCCGGCCGAGCGCGTCCAGGTCAAACTGGAGTACCGGCCCGACCTCGTCGACGACGACCAGGCCGCCGCCACCCTGAACCGCTACCGGACCCTGGTGGAGCGCCTCCTCGGCGACCTCACCGCCCCGGTCGGCACCCTCGACCTGCTGCTCCCCGACGAGCACGCCGAGCTGACCGCCGCCTGGGCCGCCGGCAACCAGCCGGTCCCCGACGAGACCGTCGCCGACATGCTCGCCACACAGGTCGCCCGCACCCCGGACGCCGTCGCCCTCGTCTTCGGCGACACCTCCCTCACGTACGCCGCACTCGACGCCCGCATCAACCGGATGGCCCGGCTGCTGCTGGCCCGCGGCGCCGGCCCCGAGCGGACCGTGGCCCTGGCCCTGCCCCGCTCCATCGAGATGGTCGTCGCCCTGTTCGCGGTCCTGCGCACCGGGGCCGCCTACCTGCCGCTCGACCTGGACCACCCCGCCGACCGGCTGCGCCTGATGGTCGAGGACACCGGGCCGCTGTGCCTGCTCACCACCCTCGCCGTCGCCCCGACCCTGCGCGCCGCGTCCGGCCCGCTCGCCCCCGAGGTCGCCCTCGACGACCCCGCCGTGGCCGCCGAGCTGGCCGGGCATCCCGGCGGCGAGGTCACCGACGCCGAGCGCCCCGCGTTCGCGCACTCGGTCGCGGGCCGCCTGGAGCACCCCGCCTACGTCATCTACACCTCGGGCTCGACCGGCAAGCCCAAGGGCGTCGTCACCCCGTACCGCGGTCTGACGAACATGCAGCTCAACCACCAGGTGGAGGTGTTCGACCCGGCGATCGCCGCGGCCGGCGGCCGCCGCCTGCGCATCGCGCACACCGTCTCCTTCGCCTTCGACATGTCGTGGGAGGAGCTGCTCTGGCTCGTCGAGGGCCACGAGGTCCACGTCTGCGACGAGGAACTGCGCCGCGACGCCGAGGCCCTGGTCGCCTACTGCGACGACCACCGCATCGACGTCGTCAACGTCACCCCCACCTACGCCCAGCTGCTCATCGAGGAAGGGCTCCTCGACCGGGACGAGAGCGCCGGCAAGCACCGCCCCGCGCTGGTCCTGCTCGGCGGCGAGGCGGTCTCCGACACCGTCTGGACCCGCCTCGCCGACACCGAGGACACCTACGGCTACAACCTGTACGGCCCGACCGAGTACACGATCAACACCCTCGGCGGCTCCACCGCCGACAGCCCGACCCCCACGGTGGGCCGCCCCATCCGCAACACCCGCGGCTACGTCCTCGACGCCATGCTGCGCCCGGTCCCGCCCGGTTGCCCCGGCGAGCTGTACATCGCCGGCACCGGCCTGGCCCGCGGCTACCACGACCGTCCCGGGCTCACCTCCGAGCGGTTCGTCGCCGACCCGTTCGGCGCCCCCGGCGAGCGCATGTACCGTACGGGCGACCTCGTCCGCCAGCGCCCCGACGGACTGATCGACTTCCTCGGCCGCACCGACGACCAGGTCAAGATCCGCGGCTACCGCATCGAGCTCGGCGAGATCTCCACCGCCCTGTCCGCCCACCCCGACGTGGCCCACGCCGCCGTCGTCGTGAACGAGCAGGCCGCCGGCAAGCGCCTCGTCGGCTACGTGGTTCCCGAGGAGTCCGCCGAACGCGGCGAGGCCCTCGTCCAGACCCTGCGGGAGCACCTGAAGGCGACCCTGCCCGACTACATGGTCCCGGCCGCCCTGATGGCCGTGGACACGCTGCCGCTGACCGTCAACGGCAAGCTCGACACCCGGGCCCTGCCCGTCCCCGAGTTCGCCGGCGCCGGCGCCGGCCGGTCCGCCCGGAACCCGCAGGAGGAGACCCTCTGCGAACTGTTCGCCGAGGTCCTCGGCCTCGCCGGGGGAAGCGTCGGCATCGACGCCAACTTCTTCGAGCTCGGCGGGCACTCGCTGCTCGCCACCCGGCTCATCGCCCGGGCCCGTACCGCGCTCGCCGCGGAGCTGGCGATCCGCGACCTCTTCGAGGCCCCGACCGTCGCCGAACTCGCCCTGCGCGCCGCCGGATCGCGGGGCGACGCCCGCCCCGCCCTGGTCGCCGGCGAGCGCCCCGACGAACTGCCGCTCTCCCACGCCCAGCAGCGGCTGTGGGTCATCCAGCAGATCGAGGACACCTCCGCCGCCTACAACTTCCCGCTGGTCATGCGGCTGCGCGGGAACCTCGACGTGAACGCCTGGCGGGACGCCCTCGCCGACGTCACGGACCGCCACGAGGCCCTGCGCACCCTCTTCGCCGAGCGCGACGGCCGGGCGTACCAGCGGGTCCTGCCCGCCGGGCAGGCCCGTCCGCCGGTCGAGCACCTGCGTGCCACCGAGGAGGAGGCCCGCGCCCTGGTCGACGCGGCCGTGGGCCGCCCCTTCGACCTCGCCGCCGAGCTGCCGCTGCGCGCCACCGTCGTCGAGGTGGCGCCCGAGGAGCACGTCGTCGTGATCCTCCTGCACCACATCACCACCGACGAGTGGTCCGACCGCCCCTTCCTCGGCGACCTGGCCGCCGCGTACGCCGCCCGCCGCTCCGGCGGCGCCCCCGCCTGGGAGCCGCTCCCGGTCCAGTACGCCGACTACGCGCTCTGGCAGCAGAAGCTGCTCGGCGACCCGGCCGACGCCCGGAGCCTGGCCGCCCGCCAGCTCGACCACTGGCACCGCACCCTGGACGGCGCCCCCGAGGAACTGGAACTGCCGACCGACCGGCCGCGTCCGGCCCGCCCCGCCTTCACCGGCGCGGAGCTCGACGTCGCGTTCGACGGCCGGGCCTACCAGGGCCTGAAGCGGCTCGCCAAGGACAACGGCGTCAGCATGTTCATGGTGGTCCACGCGGCCGTCGCGACCCTGCTGCACCGCCTCGGAGCCGGCACCGACATCCCGCTCGGCTCGCCCATCGCCGGCCGCGGCGACGAGGCCCTCGACGACCTCGTCGGCTTCTTCGTCAACACCCTGGTGCTGCGCACCGACCTCAGCGGCGACCCGTCGTTCACCGAGCTGCTCGGCCGGGTCCGCGACACCGACCTGGCCGCGTTCTCGCACGCCGACGTGCCCTTCGAGTCGGTCGTGGAGAAGCTCAACCCCACCCGCTCGCTGGCCCGCAACCCGCTGTTCCAGGTGATGGTCGGCTACCACGCCCGCACCGAGGGCGAACTGGACCTGGCCGGCCTGGGCGTGGAGTACGTACCGTTCCGCATCCGCTCCGCCAAGTTCGACCTGGTGTTCAGCTTCACCGAGGAGACCGCGGCCGACGGCGACGGCGGCTCCCTGGTCTGCCGCCTGGAGTTCGCCACCGAACTCTTCGACCAGGAAACCGCAGAGCTGATCGGCGCGCGCCTCGCGGCCCTCACCGGAGCCCTCGCCGCCGCCCCCGACCAGCCCGTGTCCGCCGCCCCGCTCCTGGTGGGCGACGAGCGGACGCTGGTCCTGGAGGGCTTCAACGGCGCCCCGCGCGAGGTCGAGGAGCTGCCCCTGCCCGCCCTCTTCGCCCGGCAGGTCGCCGAGCGCCCCGGCGCGGTCGCCCTCGTCGACCGCGACACCCGCCTCGACTACGCCGCGCTGGACGCCCGGTCCAACCGGATCGCCCACCTGCTGGCCGCCCGGGGCGTCGGCACGGAGAGCGTGGTCGGCGTGGCCGTGCCCCGCTCCGCGGACATGATCGCCACCGTGCTCGCCGTGCTGAAGCTCGGAGCCGCCTTCCTGCCGCTCGACCTGGTCCACCCCGCGGACCGGCTCGGCTACATGATCGAGGACTCCCGGGCGACCCTGGTCGTCGGCACCGAGCCCGTGGCCGGCAAGATCCCCGCCACCGGCGTCCCGGTCCTGCTCCTCGACGAGCACGCCACCGCCGCCGCCCTGGCACGGCAGCCCGAGACCGCCGTGCCCGCCCCGCGGGTGGCCCTGGACCAGGCCGCGTACGTCATCTACACCTCGGGCTCCACCGGCCGCCCCAAGGGCGTCGTCGTCCCCCACGAGGGCATAGCCAGCCTGGTCGCCACCGCGGTCGACCGGATGGGCCTGGAAACCGACAGCAGCGTCCTGCAGTTCGCCTCCATCGGATTCGACGTGTTCGTCTTCGAGATCGCGATGGCGCTCTGTCACGGCGGCCGCCTCGTCCTCATCACCGACGAGGCCCGGGTCGCCGGACCGGCGCTCACGGACTTCCTCGCCGAGCACCGGATCAGCCACATGATCCTCCCGCCGTCCCTGGTGTCCGCGCTGCCCGCCGGCTGCACGCTGCCCGAGGGCTCGACCGTCCTCGTCGGCACCGAGACCGTGCCGCCGGACCTCTTCGAGCGGTTCGGCGCCCACGCGAACCTCATCTGCGCGTACGGCCTGACCGAGGCCACCGTCAACTCCACCCTGTGGGAGTCCCGGGACGCTCGGCTGCGCCCCGGAGCACGCGTGCCGATCGGCGTCCCGGACCCCAACACCACCGCCTACGTCCTGGACGACCGGCTCCAGCCCGTCCCGCCCGGCGTCGTCGGCGAGCTGTACGTGTCCGGACGGGGCCTGGCCCGCGGCTACCTCGGCCGGTTCGGGCTGACCGCCGAGCGGTTCGTCGCCGACCCGTTCGGCGCGCCCGGCAGCCGCATGTACCGCACCGGCGACCGGGCCCGCTGGCGCCGCGACGGCAACCTCGACTTCCTGGGCCGGGTCGACACCCAGGTGAAGATCCGCGGCTTCCGCATCGAGCTCGGCGAGATCGAGGCGGCGCTCGCCGGACACCCCGGCGTCGGCCAGGCCACCGTCGTCCCGGACCGCGCGGGGGACATCGTCCGCCTGGTCGGGTACGTCGTCCCGGAGCACGGCGCGCTCGACCCGCAGGACGTGCGGGCGCACGTCGCCGGCCGGCTGCCCGAGTACATGGTCCCCGCGCTCGTCGTCGTCCTCGACGGCCCGCTGCCGCTGACCCCGAACGGCAAGCTCGACCACAAGGCGCTGCCCGCGCCCGACTGGTCGGGCATGTCCGGCGGGGCCCGCCCGGTCGGCGCCACCCAGGCGAAGCTGGCCGGCCTCTTCGGCGAGATCCTCCAGCTCGAAGAAGTCGGCGCCCACGACAACTTCTTCGCCCTCGGCGGCCACTCCATGGCCTCCATGCGCCTCCTGGGCCGCATCCGCTCCGAGTTCGGCGTCGAGCTGAGCATCCGCGACGTCTTCGACGCCCTGACCGTCGCCGGCCTCGCCGCCAAGCTCGACGGCGCGGCCGCCGCCCGCCCGGCGCTGCGCCCGGCCGGCGGCCGGGCCCCCGCCGACGAGGACGCCGCTGCGGCTCCCGTACAGCGCTGGCAGTGGTCGGCGCACCGGCGCTGGGACGGCTTCGACCACGGCCTGGTGCTCCGTTCGCCCGGCGCCCTGGACGCGGCCGCCCTGGCCGCCGCCCTCGACGACGTGGTGACCCGCCACGAGCCGCTGCGCACCCGCTTCACCGAGCGGGACGGCGCCGTGCACGGGCAGCCCGCCGGGCACCCGGTGCTGGCGACGGAGAGCTGCGCCGACCTCGACGCCCGGCTCGCCGAACTCGCCGCGCTCCACCCCGACCTGACCCGCGAGGCGCCCCTGCGCGCCACGCTGCTCACCGGGGCCTCGGGTGACCAGGCGCTGCTGCTCACCGCGCACTACCTCGCGGTGGACGAATGGTCCGTCGTTCCCCTGTTCCGCGACCTGACCGAAGCCTACGAGGCCCGGGAGCGGGGCCTGGCCCCCGCATGGGAGCCGCTGCCCGTCAGCTATTCCGACTACGCGGCCTGGGCGCGGGAGGTCCTCGGCGACCTCGCCGAGCCCACCAGCACCGGCGGCCGCCAGCTCGCCTGGTGGCGGCGGAACCTGGAGGGCGTCCCGCAGGAGCTGGCGCTCCCCGCGGACCGGCCGCGCCCGCAGGCCCCGGCCGTCCGCGGCCCGGGCGGCGACTACGTCTCCTTCGTCCTGGACGAGCAGCTCCACGCCGACGTGGACGCCCTGGCCCAGGCCACCGGCACCAGCATGTTCATGGTGCTGCACTCGGCGCTGTCGGCCCTGCTCACCGCCCACGGCGCGGGCACCGACCTGCCGATCGGTACGATGGTCGCCGGCCGCGGTGAGGAACGGCTCGCCGATCTGGTCGGCTGCTTCTTCAACACCGTGGTGCTGCGCACCGACACGGCGGGGGACCCCACCTTCGCCGAACTGCTGCGCCGGGTGCGGGAGACCACCCTCAGCGCCCTGGACCGGCAGGACGTCCCGTTCGACGAGGTCGTCCGCGCCACCGCGCTGCCCGCCGGGGGGCCGCAGGTGATGGTGATCCACCACGAGCAGGCGGACCTCGGACAGTTGGAGGGCGGCGTGGGATCCTTCCACGCGGTGCCCACCGGTTCGGCGAAGGCGGAGCTGACGCTCAGCTTCTACGAGCCGCGCGGCGACGGTCCGGTGCACTGCGAACTGATCCACGCCACCGACCTGCTCGGCGGGGCCAAGGCCCGCCGGCTGGCCGAAGAACTTCACCGGCTGCTGCGCCATGTGGTGGCCGAGCCCGGACAGCCGCTCTCGGAGCTGTTCACCGTTATGTCCACGAGGAGTGAGAACGCATGACCACCAACCCGTTCGAGGACCCGCAGGGCCGCTTCCTGGTCCTGGCCAACGACGAGAACCAGCACTCCCTGTGGCCGTCCTTCGTCGACGTGCCGGCGGGCTGGCGGACCGTGTTCGGCGAGGACACCCGTGAGGCCTGCCTGACGTACATCGAGACGAACTGGACCGACCTGCGCCCCGCGAGCCTGGTCGCCCTGCAGGCCTGACCCGCCCGGGCCCGGCACCACGGCGCCGCCCCCGGCGAGGAGAACCCTCCTCGCCGGGGGCGGCGTCCGTGCGTCCCCGTCCGGCCGGGAGCGGGGGGCCAGTACGCCGGTACGGGCGTGCCTGGTACGGGCGTACGGGGGTACGGGCGTACGGGGGTACGCCGGTCCCGGGCTCGGTGTGCCCGTGCTCCCGGCGTTCCGGGTACGCGCGTTCGGGCGTCCTCCGGTACGCGAAAGCGCCGTGTGCCGCCTCCGGCTCCGGCGGGCGCCGGGCACGGGGACGGCACACGGCGCGGGCCGGGTGCGGTCGTACGGGCGGCGGTTCAGCCGGGCCGTACGGTCGGGCGTCGGCTCAGTGGACCGACGGGGCCGGGGGCGAGGCCTTGCGGGGCCCGGGCAGCGTCGAGTCACCCGGCTCCCGGCGGCTGGCGGACCAGGCCGCCCAGAGGTCGGCGTACCGCCCGCCCGCCGCGACGAGTTCGTCGTGCGTGCCGGTCTCCACGACCTGCCCCCCGTCGAGGACCACGATGCGGTCGGCGGTCGCGGCCTGCGGGAGCCGGTGGGCGACCATCAGACCGGTACGTCCCTCCAGGGCCCGCAGAGCGGCCGTTTCCAGCACGCGGGCGCCCGCACTGCCGGCGTCGGCGGTGGCCTCGTCGAGGATCGCGATCGGCGGATCGGCGAGGACGAGGCGGGCCAGGGCCAGGTGCTGGGCCTGGGTCACCGTGAGCCGGTGCCCGCCCTCGCCGACGACCGTGTCCAGCCCCTCCGGCAGGGCCAGAGCCCAGTCCAGCGCGCCCACCCGGTCGAGCGCCGCGCGCAGTTCCTCCTCGGTGGCCTCGGGCCGCGCGAGCCGCATGTCCTCGCAGAGCGGTCCGGCGAACACGTGGACCTCCTGGGAGATCAGGGTCACCGCCCGCCGGATTCCGCCGGGACCCAGCTCGCGGGTGTCCACGCCGCCGAGGACGATCGAGCCGTCCGACGGGTCGTGGACTCCGGCGATCAGCTTCGCCAGGGTGGTCTTCCCGGCGCCGCTCGCCCCGACCAGCGCCACCCGCTCGCCGTCGCCGACCTCCAGATCGACGTCGCGCAGGACCTGGTGCCCGGAGACGTACGCGTGGTTCAGGCCGCGGACCTCCACCGATCCGGCCATCCGGCCGGGCCGTTCGCCGGCCTCCCGCTCGGCCGGCAGGCTCGACACGCCCACCAGGCGGGCGAGGCTCGCGCCGGCCGACTGGGCCTCGTCGATGAGGAAGAGCGCGGCGTTGACGGGGTTGAAGAGGCTGTGGAAGTAGAGCGCGGCCGCGGTGGCCGTGCCGATGCTCACCGATCCGTTGTCGACCAGGAAGAACCCCGTCACCAGCACCGCCGCCAGGCCGATGAACTCCGCCAGGTTGAGCCGGGAGAAGAACCCGGACACGAGCCGGATGCCGCGCAGCGCGAGGTCGACGGATTCCCGGGACCGCTGTTCGAGGAGCCGGGAGTGCCGGTCGCCCAGCCGGAACGCGCGTACCGTGCGCACGCCGCCGATGCTGTCGAGGAGCTGGTGCTGCAGGGCTCCCGTCGCCACGCGGTGCTCGGCGTACACCTTCGAGGCGCGCGGGACGTACCAGCGCACGGACAGGACGTGGACCGGTACGGCGAGCAGCACCGCCGCGAGGAACCGCCAGTCCAGTACGGCCAGGCCGACCAGGGTCAGCGCGATGGTGAGCAGGGCGCCGGCGAACTCGGGCAGGGCCTGGCGCACCGCCCTCGCGATGACGGTCACGTCCTGGGTCACCCGCGAGGTGAGGTCACCGGACCCCGCCTTCTCGACGCGTTCGAGGGGCAGCCGCAGCGCCCGCGCGATGAACCGCTCGCGCAGACCGGCCAGGATCGTCTCGCCGAGCCGTGCGACCAGGGAGCTGCCGATCGCGGTGGCGACACCGCGGGCCACCGCCACCACGAGCAGCAGGACCATCGGCACGGTCAGCGAGGCGGAGCCGCGCCGTTCGACGACCAGGTCGACGATGCGCCCGAGCAGGGGAGCGGTCAGCAGCCCGACGCCCGTGCCCAGCACCAGTACGGTCAGCGCGGTGACGGCCAGCAGCCGGTGGCCGCGGAGTAGGGCGCCGAGCACGCCGGCGGTCTGCGCCCCGGTGGCCGTGGGCAGCAGCTCGCGCTCCGGGGTGCTCGGTCCGCTCATCGTCCGTCCTTCGTTGTCCGCGTCTTCGGTGCCCGCGCCCGTAGCGGCCGCGGTGTCGGTCCCGTGGGGATCGGTCATGCCAGCACCGCCGCGCGGTAGGCCGTGTCGTCGGCGACCAGGTCCTGGTGGCGGCCCTGCGCGGCGACGGCGCCGCCGTCGAGGACGACGACCCGGTCCGTCCCGGCGAGCAGGGCGGGGCTCGTGGTGACCAGGAAGGTGGTGCGGTCGGGCCGCAGCCGCCGCAGCCGCGCGGCGATGTGCGACTCCGTGACGGTGTCGACGGCGGTGGTCGGATCGTGCACGACCAGCACCGGGGGGTCCGCGGCGAGGGCCCGGGCCAGGGCCACGCGCTGGCGCTGACCTCCGGACAGGGAGCGGCCGCGCTCGGTGAGGACCGTGTCGACTCCCAGCGGGAGGGCCCGTGCCACGTCGTCGGCCGCCGCGGCGGCCAGCGCCGGACCGGCGTCCCGCGCGTCGGTGTCCATGGCGGCCCGTACGTTGTCCAGCAGGGTGCCTTCGAAGAGGTCGGCGTCGTGATGGGCGACCAGGACGGCCCGGCGCGCGGTCTCGGGGTCGAGCTCGGTCAGCGGTACGCCGTCGAGCTCGATCACGCCCTCGTCGGGGTCCGCCTCGCGGCCCAGGCACAGCAGCAGGTCGTTGGCGGCGGCCGGATCACCGGCGACGACGCCGATCAGACTTCCGGGCTCCACGTCGAGGTCCAGCCCGCGCAGCGACCCGTACGTGACGCCGCGGAGCCGGATCCGGCCGGTGACCGGGTCCGGCAGTGCGGCCGTCCCGGCCGCGACGGCGGGCGGCGAGGCGAGCACCTCGGCGATCCGCTGCGCGGAGGCGCGGCCCTGGGCGAACTCGCCGTTGACGTAGGTGAGGAGCTGGAACGGTCCCAGCAGGTACTGGGCGAGGCCGACGGCCGCGACGAGTTCGCCCACGCTGATCGAGCCGCTCATCGCCAGGTGCGCGCCGACCAGTCCGATGACGGCGATGAACGTCCCGGTCAGCGCGAGGATCGCGCCGTCGTGCCAGGCCCGGCTGCGGGCGGCCCGCAGCGCCGCCGCCAGCGAGTCCTGGCTCGTACGCCGGTACCGGGACACGGCGGCCGCCTCGGCGCCCATGCCCTTGAGCACCCGCAGCCCCGCGACGAGGTCGGCGGCGACGCCCGAGGCGTGCGCCGCGCGCTCCTGTTCGACCTCGCTGCGCTCCTCCAGCGGCCGGCTGATGAGGTGGCCGAGCCACAGCAGTGGCGGTACGCCCAGCAGGATCAGCAGGCCGAGCGGCACCGAGATGCGCAGCAGCGCCACCGCGCTGATGACGAGTCCGGCGGCGCCCGACAGCGCGTACGTCACCGCGGCGGCGGTGGCGCCGACCCGGGTCGCGTCGCCGGTGGCGATGGCGGTGAGCGCTCCGGGCAGCCGGCCCCGGTCGGCGCCGCCGCGCGGGTCGAGCACCTTGGCGCCCAGGGTCAGGCGCAGTCCGTGGGAGGCGTGTTCCGCCGATCCGTCGGTGATCCGGGCGGCGATCCGGTAGCACGTGGACAGTGCGAAGAAGAGCGCGGCGAGGACGAGCAGCCAGCGCAGCAGGGACCCGGTGGAACCGGTCGCGACCGCCTGGTCGATGATGACACCGATGACGACGGGCACCAGGGCCTCGCAGCCCTGGTGCGCCATGCCGAGGAGCGAGGCCGTCGCGACCCGGCGGCGCTGGCCCCCGACCGCCTTCCGGAGGACTTGGCTCCCCGTCGGTCCTCCGTCGAGCATGTGGGCCTCCGTGAGATGGTCGAACAGTTAGGTAAGGCTACTCTAAGCAAGCCTCGGGGCAGACCTTCGCCCGCGGGCCCGGACGCCCTACTTGGGGCACGGTTCAGCGCGTTGACCGTGTAGGGCCAGTGCGGTTAGGGTCACCTAAGTAGCCTTTGATCCGTACGTCATGTCCTTACACCGGCGAGATGCCGCCAGGGAGAGTCGCTGTTGTTGATCGAAACCCAGGCGGCGTCCAGGAGCGTGGCCGGCGGACCGGTCGCGCCCCCGGCGTCCCGGTCCGTGGCGGCCGTACGCGCGGTGGGTCTGCTGGTCGCACTCGCCGCGCTGGTCCTGACCGGCCTGCTCAGCGTGTGGGTCGGCACCAAGGGGATCCCGTTCGCCTCGACGTGGAGCGTGCTGTGGCACCCTGACGGATCGCAGGCCTCGGTCATCATCCACGAGTACCGCATCCCCCGCACCCTCCTCGGCCTCACCGTGGGCGTCGCCCTGGGGCTGTCCGGCGCGCTGATGCAGGCGCTGACCCGCAACCCGCTCGCCGACCCCGGCCTGCTCGGCGTGAGCCTCGGCGCCTCCACCGGCGTCGTCGTCGCCATCGCATTCCTCGGCATCGGTGCGGCCCTGGGCTACGTCTGGTTCGCGTTCGCCGGCGCCGCGATCGCCTCGGTCGTGGTCTACCTGCTGGGCTCGTCCGGCCGGTCGCTGGCCACACCGGACCGGATGGTCGTCGCGGGCGCCGCGGCGACGGCGGTGCTGACCGCCTTCAACACGGCGGTCCTCATGCTCGATCCGCGGGCCTTCAACCAGTTCAGGTTCTGGACCGTGGGTTCCCTCTCCGGCCGCGACCTCGACTTCCTGTACGTGATCCTGCCGTTCGTCGCCGCGGGCCTGCTCATCGCGCTCCTGCTCGCCCCCTCGCTCAACGCCCTGGGCATGGGCGACGACGTCGGCCGCGCCCTCGGGGTCAACGTCAACCGCACCCGGGTGCTGGGCGCCCTCGCGGTGATGCTGCTGTGCGGTGCGGCGACCGCCGCCGCCGGGCCGATCGGCTTCGTGGGCCTGGCCGTTCCGCACGTGGCCCGCTTCGTGGTGGGACCCGATCAGCGCTGGGTGCTCGCGTACTCGATGCTCATCGCGCCCGTCCTGCTGATCGGTTCGGACGTACTGGGCCGGGTGCTCGGAGCGCCCGGCGAGGTCCAGGTCGGCATCGTCACCGCGTTCCTCGGCGCACCCCTGTTCATCGCGCTGTGCCGGCGCCGAAAGTTGGTCATGCTGTGAGTGCCGCACCCGACGCCGACACCGCCGTCCCCCCGTCCCGGACCGCCGGCGACGCGGACCCCGCGCCCCGCGTCCTGAGCGGTTCGGTCCTGCGCACCCGGGGCGGCCGGTACTCCCTGCGGGTGCAGGGCCGCACGGTGGCCGTGACCGCGATCCTGCTGGTTCTCCTCGTCGCCGTCATGGGGGTCAGCCTCACGACGGGGGACTTCGACCTGTCCGTCGGCGAGGTGCTCCAGGCGCTCTTCGGGCACGGCGGCGGCGCCGCCGACTTCGTCGTCAACACGCTGCGCATGCCCCGGCTCGTGACGGCCCTGTGCGTCGGCGCGGCCCTGGCCGTCAGCGGCGCCATCCTGCAGAGCCTGACCGCCAACCCGCTGGGCAGCCCCGACATCATCGGCTTCACCAACGGATCGGCGACCGGAGCCCTCGTCGTCATCGTCGTGCTGCACGGCAGCATGACCCAGATCGCGATCGGAGCGCTCATCGGCGGACTCCTCACCGCCGGGGCGATCTACCTGCTCGTCGCCGGCGGGGGAGTCCAGGGCTTCCGGCTCGTCGTCGTCGGCATCGGGGTGAGCGCCCTGCTGCTCGCCGCCAACTCCTACCTGATCACCCGGGCGAGCTGGCAGGAGGCCCTGGAGGCCCAGGCCTGGCTCATCGGCAGCCTCGGCAACCGGGGCTGGGACCACGCGACCGCGATCGGCATCGCCGTCGCCGTACTGCTGCCGCTCGCCCTGCTCTTCGCCCGCCGGCTCTCCATGGTGGAGATGGGCGACGACACGGCCCGGGCCCTGGGCGTCAGTGTGGGGGCGAGTCGTACGGCCCTGCTCGTCATCAGCGTCGCGCTGGCGGCGTTCGCCACCGCCGTGACCGGTCCGATCTGGTTCGTCGCGCTGGCGGCCCCCCAGATCGCCCGGAAGCTCACCCGGGCGTCCGGCCCGGCCCTGGTGCCGGCCGCGGCCATGGGCGCCGTCCTGCTGGCCGGCAGCGACCTCGCCGTCCAGCGCATGTTCTCTCCCGCCCTCCTGCCGGTGGGCACGGCGACCGGCACCATCGGCGGCCTGTACCTCATCTGGCTGCTGGTCACGGAGTCACGAAAGAGCCGCGCATGACTGAGACCCTTCCTCCCACGGCCCGACTGAGGGCCGAGGACCTGACCCTCCGCTACGACCAGCGGACCGTGGCCACTTCCCTGGGCGTGGTCATCCCCGACCACTCCTTCACGGTGATCATCGGGCCGAACGCCTGCGGGAAGTCCACCCTGCTCAAGGCGCTGGCCAGAATGATCAAGCCGCAGGCCGGTGAGGTCTACCTCGACGGGGCCGCCATCGCGTCCTACCGGTCCCGCGAGGTCGCCCGCCGGCTCGGCCTGCTCCCGCAGTCCTCGACCGCGCCGGGCGGCATCACCGTGGGCGACCTCGTGGCCCGCGGCCGCTACCCGCACCAGAAGCTGCTCAAGCAGTGGTCCGCCGAGGACGAGGCCGCGGTCGCCGAGGCGATGCGCCAGACGGGGGTGCTGTCCCTCGCCGACCGCCCCGTCGACGACCTCTCGGGCGGCCAGCGGCAACGCGTGTGGCTGTCCATGGTGCTGGCCCAGCAGACGTCCATCCTCCTGCTGGACGAACCGACCACCTACCTCGACATCGCCCACCAGGTCGAGGTGCTCGACCTGTGCGCCGACCTGCACGAGCGCAAGGGCCACACGATCGTCGCGGTCCTGCACGACCTCAACCAGGCCTGCCGCTACGCCACCCACCTCGTGGTGATGAAGCCGGGCGGGATCGTCGCCGCGGAGGGGGACCCCTCGACGATCATGACCGAGGAGCTCATCGAAGACGTGTTCGGCCTGTCCTGCCGGATCATCGACGACCCGGAGACCGGCACGCCCCTGATGGTGCCCACCGCCCGCAAGCGAACCGCCGCACCCGCCGCCACCTCCTAGGGACGGACCTCCTTGCTCACCACCCGGCTGACCAACGCCAACATCGTCACGATGGACCCGGACCACCCGGTCGCCCACGACCTGGGCATCTGGCACGGCCGGATCGTGGGCCTGGACAACGCGGTGACCTCCCTCCCCGCACGCGAGGTGATCGACCTCCAAGGAGCCACCGTGCTGCCGGGGTTCATCGACAGCCACGTCCACCTCGCCTGGACGGGCCTGAAGGCGGGCACCCCGAGCGTCGCGCCGTGCACACGGGTCGACGACGTGCTCGCGGTCGTTGCGGAGGCCGTCTCCCGGCAGAGCGTGCCCGGAGCCTGGGTGGACGTGGCCGGGTACGACCAGCGGGGGCTGGGGCGCCACCTGACCGCCGCCGAACTGGACCGCGTCAGCGCCGGGCACCCGGTGTTCCTGATGCACGACTCCGGACACGCCTGCGTGGTCAACAGCGCCGTACTGGACCGGCTCCCCGCCCACGTCCCGCACGAGAACGGCTTCCTCGCGGAGGGCGCCATGAGCGCCGCCCGCGCCCTACGGCCGCCGTACGCCCAGGCGGAACTCGCGGACGCCGTCGAGCGCGCCGCGCGGACCTGTCTGTCCGAAGGGGTCACCGCCTGTGCCGAGGCCGGCATCGGCGGCGGCCTGCTGGGCCACAGCACGGTCGAGCTCGGCGCGTACCAACTCCTGCGCGACCAGGGTCGGCTGCCGCTGCGCGTGCAGCTCATGGCGGCCGCCGACATCCTGCGGCCCGTCACGCCGCAGACCTCCGACGGCATCCCCCGCGCCCTCGACCTCGGCATGCGCACCGGCTTCGGCGACGACTGGCTCTCCCTCGGCGCGCTCAAGATCTACACCGACGGCGGGATGATGGCCCGTACGGCCGCCCTCACGAGCCCCTACCAGGGCTCCGAGCACGCCGGTCAGCTCCAGGACGACGCGGAGCGCCTCGCGGACACCATCGTCGACGGCCACCTCGCCGGATGGCAGCTCGCCGTCCACGCCATCGGGGACCGGGCCGCCGACCTCGCCCTGGACGCCATCGAACGCGCGCAGCGCCTGCGGCCGCGCCCGGACGCCCGGCACCGCGTCGAACACGCGGGCCTGATCCGGCCCGACCAGTTGCCGCGCTTCGCGCGCCTCGGGGTGAGCGCGGTGGTCCAGCCGAACTTCCTGTGGTCCTTCGGCGACGACTACGCCGCCATCATGGGGGAGGAGCGGGCTCCCTGGCTGTACCGGGGCCGCGGCTTCCTCGACCACGGCATCACCCTGGTCGGCAGCTCGGACCGACCCGTCACCGACGGATCGCCGCTGCGGGCCGTCCAGTTCATGGTCGAGCGCGCCTCGCCGTCGGGCCGGACCATCGGCCCGGACGAGGGCATCACGGTGGACCAGGCCCTGTACGCGTACACGGTCGCCGGGGCGTACGCCTGCCACTGGGACGGCAGCGCCGGCAGCCTCGCCCCGGGCAAGCGCGCCGACCTGGTGGTGCTGGGGGACGATCCGCGGCGCGTCGACACCTCGCGCATCGGTGAGATCGAGGTGGTCGCCACGTACGTGGACGGCGTGGAGTCGGAAGGGGCGAAGGCGCTGTGAGCACGCGCACGGAGAGCGCCGCGGAGGCCGAGGCGTTCGCGTACCTGTGGCAGGAGCCCGAGGACGAACTCCGCTGGGTCATCTGGGACCTGGACGAGGAGACCATGGTCTTCGACCGGGAGATCAACTGTCCCGTCCACATCGACGACGACGCGACCCGCTCCGAGGTGCTGCGCCGGATGCGCGCGGCCGGTGTGCCCGAGGGCCCCGACTACCCGGGCCGCCCCTGCGCGTAGGAGCGGCGGGCGAGGGCCGGACCCGGGCGGGTGCGGCCGGGCGCGGGTCCTGGCGGGTGCCGCCGGGCGACCGGAGGACGTCGCGGAATTTGGTCCGTCAGCTTAAGTAAGGCTAACCTTAGTTGATGGCTCCGGCAGTGCGGCGATCCTGCCGCCTTCCGCGCGTGCTGGGGCCGTAAGGAAAGGGAACCCTTGATCACGGCTACTCCGCGGACCGCCTCCCGGTCCGCCTGCGCGCCCCTGCCCGCCGTCCTTCCCGTGCGCTCCGCGAAACCCCGCGACGCCGCCGCCCTCGCGGCCCTGTCACGGCCGTTCGTGCAGTCCGGAGCGCTCCGTGCGCGCCCCTTCTCCGTCTACCGGTCGGACGCGACCGACTTCCTCCTCGTGGAGGCCTCCGACGGGACGCTCGAAGGCTGCCTCGGCCTCGGTGTCCACCCGGCCGACCCGGTGCGCGGCAGCGGGCCCGCCGGGGTCCTGTACAACTTCTGCGTCGCACCCCGCAGTCAGGGCCGCGGCATCGGGGCGATGCTCCTGCGCGGCGCACTGCTCCGCGCAAACTCCCTGGGGCTGGGCGCCCTGTTCACCGCGACGACCGGAAGCGGCGCCCTGTTCCTCCGGCACGGCTTCGGTCCCGCGGACGCGCGCCTGGCGCCGACCGCCTGGGCCGGATCGCTCTCGCCCCGGCGCAACTCGCGGATCCTCGCCCGCGTCCTCTGACCGGCGTGCGGGTACGCGTACGGGCCGGCTCCCCGCGGGGGAGCCGGCCCGCGGCGCCTCAGGCGCCGAGGACCTCCGGCAGGACCGAGAGGAGCGCGTCGACCTGCGCCCCCGGGACGGTCAGGGCCGGGGCGAGCCGTACGGTCGCGGGGCCGGCCGCGTTGACGAGGAAACCGGCTTCCTGGGCGGCCCGCTGGACGCGCGCCGCGACCGGTTCGGTGAGGCCGATGCCCACCAGCAGCCCCGCACCCCGCACCTCGGCCACCCGGGGATGGCCGAGCGCCCGGATGCCGCGTACGAGCCGACCGCCCTGCCGGGTGACGTGCGCGAGCAGGTTCTCGGCCCCGATGGTCTCCAGGACCGCCAGTCCGGCCGCGCAGGCCACCGGATTGCCGCCGAAGGTCGAGCCGTGCTGACCCGGCGTCAACAGGTCGGCGGCCGCGCCGAACGCGATCGTCGCACCGATCGGCATGCCGCCGCCCAGCCCCTTGGCCAGGACCATCACGTCGGGGTCGACACCGTCGGCCGCCTGGTGGGCGAACCAGTGCCCGGTGCGGCCGATCCCGGTCTGCACCTCGTCCAGCACCAGCAGCGTCCCGGTGGCCCGGGTGATCTCACGTGCCGCCCGCAGGT
The DNA here is from genome assembly GCF_042715295.1 of Streptomyces sp. NPDC058701. Lineage (NCBI taxonomy): Bacteria > Bacillati > Actinomycetota > Actinomycetes > Kitasatosporales > Streptomycetaceae > Streptomyces > Streptomyces sp. NPDC058701. Next base: position 86,978 of record NZ_JBHXSY010000022.1, read on the forward strand.
ACCCCTCGGGCGGCACGATCACCCCGGCTTCGCCCTGGACCGGCTCGAGGAAGACGGCCGCCGTGTCCTCCGTGACCGCCGCCCGCAGGGCGTCCGCGTCGCCGTACGGCACGTGGCGCACCCCGCCCGGCAGCGGCAGGAAGGGTTCGCGCTTCGCGGGCTGGCCGGTGAGGGCGAGCGCGCCCATGGTGCGCCCGTGGAAACCGCCCTCGGCGGCGACCACCCCGGTCCGTCCGGTCCGCCGGGCGATCTTGAAGGCGGCCTCGACCGCCTCCGCCCCGGAGTTGGAGAAGAACACCCGTCCGGGCCTCCCCGACAGCCCCAGCAGCCGCTCCGCGAGCGCCACCGCGGGCTCGGAGACGTAGAGGTTGGAGACGTGGCCCAGCGTGGCCACCTGTCCGCCGACCGCCGCCACCACGGCGGGGTGGGCGTGCCCGAGGGTGTTCACCGCGATCCCGGCGGTGAAGTCGGCGTACGACCGGCCCGCCTCGTCCCACACGGTGCTCCCCTCGCCGCGGACCAGGGCCAGCGGCGGGGTGCCGTAGTTGTCCATCATCACCGCGCGCCAGCGGTCCGCCAGCACCGCGCGCTCCGCCGGCACCGCGCGGTCCGCGTCCGCGGCGGGCTGCCGGATCACGTCGTGTGCGAGGGTCATACCGTTCTCTCCTCCAGGTCGGGCACCACCGTGGTTCCGGCGGCGTCGCCGGAGACGACCCCGCGCAGCACCGAGTGCGGCACCCGGCCGTCCAGGACGTGCGCCTTGCGCACGCCCGCGCGGACGGCCCGCAGGCAGCCCTCCATCTTGGGGAGCATGCCGCTCGCCAGTTCCGGCAGCAGCTTCTCGACCTCTTCGGCCGTCATCCGCGCGATCACCTCGGTGCTGTGCGGCCAGTTCGCGTACAGCCCCTCGACGTCGGTGAGCATCACCAGCTTCTCCGCGTCGAGGGCGACCGCCAGGGCCGCCGCCGCGAGGTCGGCGTTGATGTTGTAGACCTGCCCGTCGGCGCCGCGGGCCACGGGGGAGACCACCGGGATGCGCCCCTGCGCCAGGAGGGCGCGGAGGGTGTCCGCGTTCACGTCGACGATGTCGCCGACCAGTCCGAGGTCCACCGGTTCGCCGTCCACCCACGCCGTTCGCCGGACCGCGGTCATGGTGTGCGCGTCCTCGCCCGACATCCCCACGGCGAACGGTCCGTGCGCGTTGATCAGGCCCACCAGCTCCCGCTGTACCCGGCCCGTCAGCACCATCCGGACGACGTCCATCACCTCCGGCGTCGTCACCCGCAGGCCCGCCTCGAAGCGGACCTCCAGGTCGAGCCGTCCGAGCATGGCGCTGATCTGCGGGCCGCCGCCGTGCACCACGACCGGGAGCAGGCCGGCCAGCCGCAGGTCCACGACGTCCCGGGCGAAGGTGCGCTTCAGGTCCTCGTCCACCATGGCGTTGCCGCCGAACTTGATCACGACGATCCGGCCCCGGAGGTGCTCCAGGCGGACCCGTTCGCTCAGGGGCGTTCCCGGGACGGCCGTGGTCGCGGACGTGTGCGCGTGCGGCGCGGCGAGCGGTTCCTCCCGCGTGTCCGTTGCGCTCATGAGCTGTACGCGCTGTTCTCGTGGACGTACTCGGCGGTGAGGTCGTTGGTCCAGACCGTGGCGGACGCGTCACCGGCGCGCAGGTCGACCGTGATCACGATCTCGCGCGCCGTCATGTCCACCGCGTCGCGGGACGCGCCGGCCGCGCCGTCCCGGCACACCCAGACGCCGTTGATCGCCACGTCCAGGAGGTCCGGATCGAAGGCGGCGGCCGTCGTGCCGATCGCCGACAGCACCCTGCCCCAGTTGGGGTCCTCGCCGTGCAGCGCGCACTTGAGCAGGTTGTTGCGCGCCACGGACCGCGCGACCTCCACGGCGTCCGCTTCCGAGGCCGCGCCGACGACCGCCACCTCGATCTCCTTCGACGCGCCCTCCGCGTCCGCGACCAACTGCCCTGCCAGGTCCCGGCACACGGCGCGGACCGCTTCGGCGAAGCCGTCGTCCTCGGGCGTCACACCGGAGGCGCCCGAGGCGAGCAGCAGCACGGTGTCGTTGGTGGACATGCAGCCGTCCGAGTCCACCCGGTCGAAGGTCGTGCGGACCGCGTCCCGCAGCACGGAGTCGAGGACCTTCGCGGGGACGTCGGCGTCCGTGGTGAGGACCACGAGCATCGTCGCCAGCCCGGGCGCCAGCATGCCGGCGCCCTTCGCCATGCCGCCCACGGTCCAGCCGGGCCCGTGGACCGCGGCGGTCTTGTGAACGGAGTCCGTCGTCTTGATCGCGACGGCGGCGTCCTCGCCCCCCTCGGGCGTCAGCCGGGCGGCGGCGGTGGCGATGCCCGCCGTGATCCGGTCCATCGGCAGCGAGGTGCCGATGAGCCCGGTGGAGCACACCGCGACCGCGTCGGCGTCCGCGCCCACGGCGCGGGCCGTGTGCTCGGCCATCACCCGGGTGTCCTCGGCGCCCGAGGGTCCGGTGCACGCGTTGGCCCCGCCGGAGTTGAGGACGACGGCGACTGTCCGGCCGTCCGCGAGCACCCGCCGGGACCAGCGGACGGGCGCGGCCTGGACCCGGTTGGAGGTGAACACGCCGGCGGCGGCGTACGACGGGCCGCGGTTCACCACCAGCGCGAGGTCGGGGTCACCGGACGGTTTGATCCCGGCGGCCACACCGCTCGCGAGGAATCCCTGTGCGGCGGTCACGGTCACGGAGCCACTCCATTCGTGGGCAGGCCCAGCCCTTCCGGCAGGCCCAGGGCGACGTTCATGCTCTGCACCGCGCCACCGGCGGTGCCCTTCGTGAGGTTGTCCACGGCGCTGACCGCGATCACGCGGCCCGCGTACTCGTCCACCGCCACCTGTACCTGCGCGCTGTTGGACCCCAGCACGGCGGAGGTCTGCGGCCACTGGCCGTCAGGGAGCAGCCGGACGAAGGGTTCGCCGGCGTACGCGTCCCGGTAGGCGGCCCGCACCTCCTCGGGCCCGGCGGCGCCGCCCTTGCGCAGGGGCGCCGAGCAGGTGGCGAGGATGCCGCGGGGCATCGGCGCGAGGGTCGGGGTGAACGACACGGTCACGTGCTCGCCCGCAACCCGGGACAGGTTCTGGGTCAGCTCGGGCGTGTGCCGGTGGCCGCCTCCGACTCCGTACGGGGTCATCGAGCCCATCACCTCGGAGCCGAGCAGTCGCGCCGTGGCCGCGCGGCCCGCGCCGGAGGTGCCGCTCGCGGCGACGACGACCGCCTCCGGTTCCACCAGGCCCGCGGCGAAGGCGGGGTACAGCGCCAGGGTCACGGCCGTCGGGTAGCAGCCGGGTACGGCGATCCGGGTCGCGCCCTTCAGCTCTTCGCGGACGCCGGGGAGTTCGGGCAGTCCGTACGGCCAGGTGCCGGCGTGGTCCGACCCGTAGAACCGCCGCCACTGCGCGGGGTCGTGCAGCCGGAAGTCCGCGCCGCAGTCCACGATCAGCGTGCCCGGCTGCACCTGCGCGGCCAGCGCGGCCGACTGGCCGTGCGGCAGGGCCAGGAACACCACGTCGTGCCCCCGGAGCGACTCGGCCGAGGTCTCCACCAGGACCCGGTCGGCGAGCGCGGCCAGGTGCGGTTGCACCTCCCCGAGCCGGCGCCCCGCACTGCTGTGTGCGGCCAGCGCGCCGATCTCCACACCGGGGTGCGCGGAGAGGAGACGCAGGATCTCCCCTCCGGCGTACCCGCTGGCGCCGGCCACCGCGACCCGTACCGTCATGTCCCTGGTCCCTCTTCGCGCTCGCTCGATGCCGGACCTTCGCCCGGGCGGTATCCTGATGGGGCGTCATGCGTGTGGTCCCGGACCGGAAGGGCGGGTGCCCGGCCGGTCAGGGGTGGATCAACGGCGGTCGGGCATGACGACGCCCCCTCGGCCACGTTGTGCTTAGGTCAGGCTAACCTAATCTGGCCGGTGTGGTGCAGGGGGCGTTCGCATCACGGGACGATTCGGACGCTTCCCGCCGGGGCTTCCGCACCCGTCCGCCTCCGCCCGCTCCAAGCGCGCGACCGGTGCGGACATCCGCCTGCCGGGTGGCCGGATCCGCCCCCACCATGGCTGGGAGGCCAGATGTACGCAGGCGGGAGGCGCCCACCGGTGAAGGGCGAGCAGCCTGGTGAGTCGAACCCTGCGCAGCAGTGGGTGGACGGTGTCCTCGCCCACCTCCACGCCTGCGATGACGTGGACCTCACCGTCACCTCCGTTGCCCACGGGAGCGAGGGCCTGACCGCCGAAACCGACCTCCGCCGGGGCCGGGCGGTCTATGCCGCCGCCATGGGCCTCGGGCCCGCCGGCTGCGCGGTCGAGGCGGGAATCACGGAGGTCATGCTCGCCCGTTGGCGGCAGCGCGACGCGGAGTTCGACAGGGCGATGGAGGCGGCGGCCTCGATGGCCCGTGCCGGAGGCGTGGCTCCCACGGGCCGGCTCAACGGCGTGGGCCTGCGCATCCTCCTGCGGTCCCTCACCCGGGGGGTCCCCCTGGGTGCCGCCGCGGAGGTGGCCGGGCTCAGGCGGGACCAGTTGAACCGGCTCCGCCGGCGGAACCCTTCGATCCACCTCCTGGTCGAGGCGGCCGTGGCCCACTCGCGCGAACGCCCCAAGCCGCCCCGCGGCAAGCGCGCCTTCGTCTACCGGCTGGTCACCACGCAGCCCCCCGCCCCGGGCGGCGCGAAGCCCCGGGGCCCCGGAGCGGACGCGTCCGGTCCATGAGCCCGGCCCGGCGGGGACGGCCGGCTTACGGGCGCCGGGTCCTCACGGGCGGGTGGGCTGGGCGTGCGTCAGGAGGAACTCGGTCGCCCGCGCGATGGCCTCGGCGGAGGTCGCGTAGAGGGCCTCGGACTCCTCGTCCCGCCGGTCCGCGGCGGTCGCGGCGTACCACCAGGCGCCGGCGTCCGGGTCGTGGTGGATGACGGCGGAGCCGCCCGCGTAGCTCAGCGGGATGGACTCGTCGGCGGCCCTCTTGGGGACGGCGTACGGCCACTTGAGGCGCGCGGACTGGCGCTTGATGCCGCCCCACGCCGCGCCCAGCTGGGTGTAGCTCGCCCCGCCGCGGCCGGCGACGGCGGCGGCGCTCTCCGCCAGCCGGTCGACGGACCGCTTGGCCTCGTACAGGGCCCGGAGCAGCGCCAGTTGCACGTCGGGCGAGGCCATGAGCGCGGTGTCGAATGCCTTGCCGGCGTTCCGGTACGCGAGCGCGCGTGTCGAGAGCCGTACGGCGAGGGCGCGGACGGCGTCGAGGACCTGGTCGTCCATCGTGAACGCGTCGTCCTCGGCCGGCTCGCTGTACGCCGGTTCCACCTGGGTCATGACGCTGGCCCAGAAGTTGTCGTCGCCCTTGTCGGGGGTGGGGATGGCCGCTGCTTCGTCCATGTGACAAATCTAGCTGTCGAATCAATTGCTGACAAGAAAAACTGTCATGGCTTCCCGTGACAGGTGTGCGTGTCGCTCATGGCGGCGGCCGCCCGGGGAGATCGCTCCCTCACGCTCGACCCGCTGCCGGAGGGTGTGGTCCGGCGTCGGACGGGGCGCCGGGTCAGTCTCGGGTGCGGCGGCGGAGCCGGTGGGAGACGGCTCGTTGGGACAGGGGGCCGAGTCCTTCCAGGGCCCGGGCCAGTACGGCGAGTTGCTCGAGCGAGTCCAGGGCGCGGGCGCCGCCCTCCGGGTCGACGCCCTCGTACAGTTCGATGCCGACGAACGAGGCGGCCGCGGCGCGGGCCAGCCCGGCCGGGTCGGCGAAGGCCGCCAGGGGGGTCGAGGCGAGCAGGCGGCTCAGGACGGCCTCCAGCTCCTCGATCCACAGCGCGAGCCCGGCGGAGGTCGCGGCGGCGAGGGCGGGCGCGGTCTGGCCGGCGGCCAGCAGCTGCCCGAGGACGGCGACGTGGCCTGCGGCCCGTTCCTCGGCGTGGATCGCGCGGGCGAGGGTCAGGAGGTCCGTGAGGGAGTCCAGGGCGGCGAGCCTCTCCCGGTAGCGGGAGACGCGCTGCTCCGCGCCGTGCACGCAGGCGGCGGCGAGCAGCTCGTCGACGGAACCGAAGTGGTAGAAGACCAGCGCCTGGTTGACCCCCGCGGTGGCCGCGATCGAACGGGCCGAGGTCTTGGCGATGCCCTGCTCGACCACGGTGCGCAGGGCTCCTTCGAGGAGCTTGAGGCGAGTGGCCCCGCCGGACGCGCTCACGCGCGGGCCTCCTCGCGGACGGGCCGCAGGTCCGCGCGCGGGCCGTGCCCGACCGCATCGACGTACTCGGCGGTGAAGGAGCCCTCGTAGCCGAAGAGGAAGCCGAAGTGCCGGTTGGTCACCCGCACCCGGATCCGGAAGCGGCCGGTGCTCTCGTCGAACGATTCGCGGACCTCGGCATCGCCGCCGATCAGTGACGGGACGCGGACGTCGACCGGGCCCTCGCGGAAGCGGTGCTCGCCGGAGCGGACGAGGAGCGAGCCGTCGGGTTCGGCACTCATGTGCAGGTCGCTGGCGAGGTGCTGGTGGGTGCCGAGGTAGTCGAGGACGCAGTCGCGCTCGGGGCTGAAGACCATCGTGGCGTCGAAGCGGTGCGGGCCGCCGGGCAGTTGGAAGGTCCGTACGAAGGTGACGGTCTCGCGGCCGAAGGAGTCCGCGTACGGGAAGTTCTCGATGACGAAGGGTACGTCCCGCCCCTCGCGCGGGACGAGGATGTTGCGCGTCCCGCCGAGCCGGAGGAACGGCTTGACGAACGGCGCCCCGTGGCGGATCCGGTCCATCGTCCCGCGTCCCACGCAGGCTTCGCCGCTGTCGAGGCCGACGGAGAAGCGCCGCCGGATCTCGGGGTGCAGGCGGCCGAAGGCGGCGCCCATGTGGGTCTGGAAGATCGAGGTCACGAGGGCTCCAGGGTGGCGAGCAGGCGGGGGGCCCGGGCGGGCCCGGGCGGGGTACGGCGACAGCGGCGCGCGGCGGGGGTGCCGGGCAGCGGGGGCAGCAGGGCGGCGAGGACGGCGGTACCCGCGGCGAGGGCGAGCGGGGCGACGGGGGAGGCGAGCAGGGCCGTGAGGACCAGGGCCAGGCGCAGGGCGCACTCCCCGAGGGCGCGGGCGAGCGCGGCGCGCGGGTGGGTTCCGCGTTCGCACCACAGCCGCAGCCGGTCGAAGGACCAGGCGGTGGCCCAGCCCATGAGCGGCCGGAAGACCAGCCGGTCGGCGAGGACCCCGCAGCGGCCCCAGCGCGGGCGGTAGTCGTAGCCCGTCAGGAAGCGGACGCCGGTGGGGTCCGGAACGTAGCGCCAGTAGCCGCTGCCCTCGGCAAGCAGGGAGAGCGGGTGGCCCGAGGCGAAGCGCAGCGCGGACACGCGCGTGCCGTCGGACCGCCGCCGTTCGCCCGCGCTGACGCCGGTGCCGGCGATCCACAGGAACGGCAGCAGCCGGGTCGCGTACCGGAAGCGCTGCGGCTCCCCCTCGACTCGGGGGAGGTAGGAGATCGAGGTGAACCGCAGGTCCCAGGACTGGTGTCGCGCCGGGTCCTGGGTCCGGTCCCAGAGGACGTCCATGTCGGCGTCGATCACGGTCTCCACGTACAACCCTTTGGCCGGCACCTTGCCCCTCTCCCAATTTGAGCGTTCGCTCAAACGGCAAGGTAGTGCAAGGTGAGCGAGTGCTCAAGTGGGTTGCCGGGACGGATGGGGCGCGCCCGGACCGCCCACCGGGCATGACCGCCCCGCGCCGCGTCGAAACCGACCGGGACGGGTCGTTCAGGCCGTTCCCGCAGCTTTGTCCCGCCTCGCACCGCCCCGCCCCGCACCGCCCCGCCCCGCACCGCCGGACCCCGCGGCCTCCGGGCCCGTCCTGAAACCGGCTCCGCCGGTGACGCGTACGCGCATGCCCGGGACGGTACGCAGCGTGCACCGCCCGGGGGTCTCCCACGCGCGCACGCCAGGCTTCCGTCATGTCGGCCGCCGCGCCCGGCGGGTAGGGTCGGGCCAACCGATCGAGGAGAGCCGGCGTGGTGGGCATCGTGAGCGCGCAGACGACCGTGGACGACGAGACGAGGGCGCACGAGATCGCCCGCGGCGCGGTGGAGGCCCGGCTCGCGGCGGGCGTGCACGTCGACGCGCGGATGACCTCCTTCTACTGGTGGAAGGACGCGGTGCAGCACGAGAGGGAGTACCGGATCTCCTTCACGACGACCGCGGACAGAGCCGCCGCGCTGCGGGAGTGGGTCCACGCGCGGCACCCGTACGAGGTGCCGCAGTGGATGGTGCTGCCGGTCGCCGACGCCTCGCAGGAGTACCTCGCATGGGTGGTGAAGGAGACCACCGCGCGGTAGCCCCCGACCGCGGCTCTCCCGCACGGTCGCGGCCCCCGCGGTCACGGCGGCGCGGCCGGTGCGGGCGCGGTCGGCGGGGCCGTCGGCGGCGGTGCGGCCGGCGGGGCGGGCGGCGTCCCCAACCGGCGTGCCGCCCACGGTTCGTGGGCCACCACGTACCCGACGGCGACGGCGACCGTGATGACGACGAAGAACATGATCAACCAGGACAGCAGGACGAAGATCGAGCCGAGGCTGCCGAACTCGCGCATGCTGCGCTCCACGGCACGGGGCACGTAGAGCTTCGACCCGACAGACAGGACCTGCCCCCCCACCCCCGCCAGGACCGCCCCCGGCAGCAGCGGCCACCACGGGATCCGGCCACCGAGCAGCAGGTGCTGGGTCCACCACCAGAGCAGGGTGCCGCTGACCGCCGCGACGAAGAAGCCGATCGCCCGGCCGGCGCCGAACGCGCTCTGCACCGGCCCCTGGAACAGCAGCGCGACCAGCCAGACGGCGAGCCAGGCGAGCCACCGCCAGGCGGCCAGCCGCGCCTTCGCCCTGGGCAGGTGCCAGGCGCGTTCGCACGTCGTCTGGAGGGCGCGGCTGCACGCGGTCGCCGACAGCACGGTCACCACGACCCCCACCCCTCCGGTGCTCGCCACGGCCGTGGCGTCGGTGGAGGAGTACACCGCCCGTACCTGGTCCAGCGCGGCGTCCTGAAGGCCCAGCGTCGCGCGGAGGGAGGAGACGAGCTCCTCCTGGAGCCAGTCGGGGCCGACGGCGGCGATGACGAAGACGGCCGGCAACGCACCGAGGAACGCCTGCGCGGCCAGCCGGGTCGCGCAGTCCAGGACCCGCACGGCGGCGAGCTGCCGCAGCAGCCGGCCCAGCAGCGGGGTGTGCCTGCGCATCCAGCCGGGTACGGCGGGCCGGCGCGGACCGGCATCCGGTTCGGGCACGGCGGGACTCCTCCGGGACGGACTGCGACGGCGGCGACCGCCTCCCCAGAACCATGGCGGAACACCGCGCGTCCGGCACGTCGGCCACGCGGCACTCCGGCGACGCGGCACCTCGGCCACGCGGTGCGCCGCTCCCCACGTGGCGCGCCCCGGGGAGGGCACCGAGAATGGGAGGGCCGGACAGGGTCCGCCGCGGTACCGCGCGCGGCGCGCCCGGCGACGAGACGGCGGGTGCGCCCGACGCGGCCGTGCCGTCCCGTTCCGGGGGCGGTGAGAAGGCCGTTCGGTCCCGCCACGCAAGAGGACGCAGGTGATGACCCATGTGCCGATGGCTCGCGTACTCGGGAACGCCCATGCTGCTCGACACCATCCTGTACAAACCGGCCCATTCGCTGATCGACCAGAGCCTGCACTCCAAACTCGGCGTGGAGACCACGAACGGCGACGGTTTCGGCGTCGGCTGGTACTCGGAGTACGCGGAGGACAGCACCACCCCGGCGCTCCTGCGGGACATCGGTCCCGCCTGGAACAACCGCAACCTCAGGGAGCTGGCGGACCACGTCCGCTCTCCGCTGTTCTTCGCCCACATCCGGGCGTCGACGGGCACGGCGGTGCAGCAGTCGAACTGCCACCCGTTCCGTCACGGCCGCTGGATGTTCATGCACAACGGCGCCATCACGGGCTTCCACCTGATGCGACGGGACCTCACCCTGCTCGTCGACCCCGCGCTGTACGCGGACATCGGGGGGACCACGGACTCCGAGGTGATGTTCTACCTCGCCCTCACCTTCGGCCTCGACCAGGACCCGCCCGCCGCCGTGGCCCGGATGGCGGGAGTCGTGGAGCGCGCGGGCCGGGACCACGGGGTGGAGTTCCCGCTCCAGATGACGCTCGCCATCACCGACGGCGAACGCGTCTGGGCCTTCCGCTACTCGACCGGGCACACCTCCCGCTCCCTGTTCTACAGCAGCCGGGTGGACGCGCTGCGCCGGCTGCACCCCGACGTCGCGTTCCTGCGGGACGTCTCAGACGAGACCCGCCTCATCGTGTCCGAGCCCCTCGGTGACCTGCCCGGCGCCTGGAACGAGGTACCGGAGAGCACCTACGGCGTCGTACAGCCCGGGGGGGACGAGCTGCACGACTTCGCGCCGACGCCCGCCTGACGCGACCGCCCCCGAGGCCGCGCGCCGTTCTGTGGGCCCGTCAGGGCCCGCCCCACCCCACCTTGAGGAGACCGTTCCATGCAGCACTCGCTGATCCACCTGGCAGAGGACTTCGACTACCCCCTGCTGAACGCGTTCTGGACCATGATGCTGTGCTTCCTCTGGGTGCTGTGGTTCATGCTGCTCTTCCGCGTCATCGGCGACATCTTCCGCGACGACGGGCTGAGCGGACTGGCGAAGGCCGGATGGACCATCTTCGTCATCCTGGTGCCCTACCTGGGCGTCTTCGTCTACTTGATCGCCCGGGGCCGCGGAATGGGCGAACGCGAGATCAAGCGGGTCCAGCAGCAGGAGCAGGCCTTCCGCTCCTACGTGCGCGAGAACGCCGGGACCACCAGCCACGCCGAGGACCTGTCGCGGCTCGCCGAGCTCAAGAACCGCGGCGACCTCACGGCGACCGAGTACGAGCAGGCGAAGGCCAAAATCCTCGGTTCCTGAGCGCTGACCGGTGCCGTCTCCGGCCCGAGGCCTCCGGCCGACGGCCCACCTGCCGACCGTGGGGGGAAGGGGAGTTCACCCCCATCCCGGCCGTGGCCGGCACGGGAGAGGGGCGCCGCGCACCGCACCCGTGCCGAAACCCGAACTGCCCCCGGCAGCCTCACTCCTCGTGGAGGGCCGATGCGTCCCTACCCGCCGATCGCCGAGCACGGTCCGGTCGGGGGCCTGCGGACCCGCGCCCGCGTCTCGTCCGGGGGCGTGCCCACCTGGTACGGCGCCCCCCGCTCCGACGCGCCCGGCATCTTCGCCGCCCTGCTCGGCGACACGCGCGGCGGCTACGGCGCCGCCACCACCGAGGAGCCCCCCGGCCCCTACGGCGAACCGGCGGCCGCCCCCGGCGTCGTCACACTCGACCGGGCCGCGGCCGCCGCCTAGTGGTGCCCCGGCCATGGCGCTCGACCTGATCCTCATCGGCCTGGCGGTGACCCTGTTCCCGCTGCCCGTCATGGCCTTCGTCCTGGTCGTGTCCGGATCCCGCGGGGTACGCAACGGCCTGGCCTTCATCCTGGCCTGGCTGGCCTGCCTGATCGCCGTGATGGCGGTCGTCCTGCTGCTCACCGACGGTCAGCCGCCCCCGCCCCGCTCGCCCCCGTCGATCGCGGCGCTCGTGGCCACGCTCGTCATCGGGATCGGCCTCGTCGCGTACAGCGAGCGGCGCCGCCGCCGCGCCGGACGTAGGAAGGCGGCCCCGGAGCCCCCCGGCCCCGACCCGGCCCACCCGTCCGACCCGTCCGACCCGTCCGACGCATCCAGTACGTCCGGTACGTCCGTGACCTCGCGGATGGACGACGCCACGGGGTGGTCCGCGGCGGCCCTCGCCGTGCTCCTCCAGCCCTGGGGGATGGTGGGCGCCGCCGCTGCCACCGTCGTGCAGGCCGACCTCTCCCACGCCGAGTCCTTCCTGGCCCTCACCGGCTTCTGCGTCCTGGCCACCTCCACCCTGCTGGCCATGGAGCTGTACGTGGTGTTCTCGCCCGAGAGGGCCCAACGCGTCCTGCTGGGCCTGCGCGGGTGGCTGGAAGGCCACAAGGACCCGGCGATCGTCGCGATCTGTCTCCTGCTGGGACTGTGGCTTGTCGGCAGGAGCCTCTACCAGCTCTCCGGCTGACCTCGGCACCCGTCTCGGAGCCCGGTGGGACGGCGGGAGCGGGCCGCCGGGCGGGGGCGCCGTGCGAAGGTGCGGTGCCCCACGGCGGGTGCTGCAATGAGATCAGAACCGCGTCCGGCTGCCATCGAAGCGTCCCCCCGGCCACCGGCCCGCAGAGGCCGGGCGCCGCGGAACGACCGCCGGGCCACGCGCAAGGAGTGCTCATGAGCGACGACATCGAGGACATGGGCCCCGTCGACTACCTGGTCGTCGAGTTCCCCGGAAACCGCATGACGGGCGAGGCGTTCCCCCTGCTCATCGACCTGGTGGAGAAGGGCATCATCCACATCCTCGACCTCCGTTTCGTGCGGAAGGACGCGGACGGAACCGTCACCGCCCTGGAACTCACGGGCCTCGACGACGAGACGAACTCCTTCGCCCTGTCCGTCTTCGAAGGCGCGTCCTCCGCACTGCTCGGACAGGACGACCTCGACGAAGCGGGCAACGCCCTCCAGCCGGGCAACGCGGCCGCGATCCTCGTGTACGAGAACCGGTGGGCCGCCCCCTTCGCCCGGGCCCTGCGCCGCAGCGGCGCCCAGATGGTGGCGGGCGGCCGCATCCCCGTACAGGCCATCCTCGCCTCCCTCGACGCCGAGGAAGTCGCCGAAGGCGGCCGCCCGCAGCAGTGAGCCGGCCGCCGGACGACGGGCCCGACTGGCCCGTCGGGCCCGCGCACGACGGACCCGCGGCCGGGGACGGTGTCTCCAGCCGCGGGTCTCCTGCCGTGGCCGGCCGGCGGTGAACGCGGCCGGTGCGGTGCGGTCAGGTGGTGCCGAGGATCACGCTCTTCTGCTGCGCGAACTCCGCCTCGGTCAGGATGCCCTGCTCCTTCAACGCCCCGAGTTCCTTGAGCTGATCGATCCTGCTGCCCATGTCGTCCGCCATGGACGGCGCGGCAGCGGGTGCGGGCGCAGGCGCGACGTACTGCTGCTGCTGCGGCTGCTGGGCGTACTGCTGTTCCTGAGCTTGGCCCTCCTGATCGGCCCACCGGCCCGCCTGGCGCCGCGAAACGCGGTTGGACACCGCCGTCGCCGTACCGGCGACCGCCGCGGTGCGTGCTATTCCCCGAAGAAGACCAGCCATGTCGTTCTCCCTTGCTGAGGGGGCCGGTCCGACGGACCGGCCGTCGGCCCTCCACCGCTTTCCAGCATCGCACCTGCGTCCGGGGCCCGCCCCGCCACGGACCCGTCCCGCCGACGGGGGGACGGGTCCACCGTACGGATGACCGCGGAGGTGGTCATGGACGTAGGCGTCGCGGCTCTCCGGGGAGCGGCGGGCGCCGTCTCCCCGGTCATCCGTGCCCGGGCGGCGGTCCACCGCAAGCGGATAGCGGCCTCCGGCCTCCCGGTCGATCGGCCGCCCGGCAGCCGCCGCGGCGCCGGGCGCCACGCGGCAGCCGCCGTCAGCACTTGAGCCCGCTGGACGCGGCGTTCGTGGCCTGCTCCAGCTGCTGGATCTGCGGCTGGAGCTGGGTCAGCGCCTGCTGGCCCGTCGTGTCGCCCGGCAGGTCCTCGTACGCCTTCCTCAGGCCCTCGGCCGCGCTCTGGACGGCCGACCGCTCGGCCTCCTTGAGCTGGCCGGCGTTCTCCTTGACGCTGTTCCAGTCGTCCTGCACGGCCTGCTGGGCTTCCTTGACCTGGTCCTTGGTCGCGTTCGCCGGGTCGAGCGCCTTGAGCTTGGCGTTGTCCGCCCTGAGCTCGTTCAGGTCGGTGCACAGCTCGGTCGCGGCCTTGGTGGCCTCCTCCGCGGGCGAGCTGCTGTCGTCGGAGCAGGCGGTCAGACCGAAGAGCGCGGTGGCGCAGAGCAGACCGATCACGGGAAGACGCTTCATCAGAACTCCTCGAAGGGGATGGGGCCGGTCGGATCCACACGGAACCCATCCCCACCTACACACGAGCGCGCACAGTCCGCACCCGCACGCCCGCCGTCCGGCCCCCGCGACGATCCGCCGTGCCCCCGCCGTCCGGCCCGGCACCGGGCGGGTCGCGGCCCGGCGGAACGGCACGCGGATCCCTCCCCGGCAGAGCGCCGCCCGGGTGAACGGGTCCCTGTCCGCGCCCTGTCCGCGCGGCTCAGCCGGTGGTGGCGCCCGCGGTGATCAGGGACGCGACCGCCGGAAGACCGGTCTCCGTCAGGGCCCGCCGCTGCCGGTCGGCCGCCGTGCCCTGCCGGAGGAGCCGGTGGACGAGCGAGCGCACCTCGCGGTAGTCACCGTTCTCCTCCAGCGCGGGCCGGACGTGACTCAGGAGAGCGCCCAGCACGTCCGCGCCGCGCCGCAGCCGGCCGCCCGCCGGATCCAGCAGGGTGCCGGTCAGCCCGTGCCGGGCCGCGTGCCACGTCGCCGCCTGCATGACCTCCGGCCGGCACAGCGCGGGGGCGGCCCCCGCCTTCTCCTCGGCGATGGCGGTGGCGACGAGGCCGCGGATGATTCCGGCGAGCATCACCGCGTCGTCCGCCTCCAGCTGTACGTCACAGCAGCGCACCTCGACGGTCGGGTAGCGCTCGGAGAGCCTCGCCTGCCAGTACAGCTGGCCCCGGTCGGGGATCAGCCCCGACTCCACCAGCCCGTCGACCCGCGCCTCGTAGTCGGCGAGCCCCGCGAAGTACGGTGCGGGGCCGCTCACCGGCCAGCGGCCGAAGACGATCGTGCGCCAGCTGGCGAACCCGGTGTCCCGGCCGTCCCACAGCGGCCCGTTCGCGGACATCGCCAGCAGCGTCGGGAGCCAGACGCGCAACCGGTTCAGGACGGCCACCCCGGTCTCCCGGTCGGGGACCCCCACGTGCACGTGCATGCCGCAGATCAGCTGCTCGTCGACCAGCAACCGGGCCTCCGAGCGCATCTCCAGGTACCTCGCCGTATCGGTGACGGGTACGGGCAGCACGTCCCTCACCGGCGCCGTCGCGGAGATCGCGATGCGGCAGCCGTTCGCCTGGGCGGAGGTGGCGACCGCGTGGCGCAGCCGCAGGAGGTGACCGCCCACCTCCTCCAGGGCCGTGCACACGGGGGTGGCGACTTCGATCTGTGCCTGGAGCAGTTCGTCCTGGATCTCCAGCGCGTCCGCGATCGGCGCCAGACTGGCCGTGGCCCGTACCTGCTGCACGAGGGGAACCGGCAGCAGTGTCTGCGGATCGACCAGCAGGTATTCCTCTTCGACGCCCACAGTGATCATGCTGGGTGATTACCCCGGACCGGACCTGATCACCCCGACGGGACGCTGTTTGGCGCCATGGGGTACGCAGGGGGTGCGCATTCGCCCCGTCAGGGGCAGCTCGCGGCGGGGTCGTCGTGCGTGAGGATGCAGATCATCCGTTCGCCGCGCCGGTGGTCGGGATAGGCGGCCCGGAGCTCGGCCCGGAAGTCGTTCCACTGGCGGATCGTCTCGGCGGTGGCCCCGGCGACGGCACGGTCGAAGTTGTCCCCGGTCCTCGAGCGGCGGGCCGCGGCGGTGTCCTTGTTCAGGTCGCGGTTGTGGGTGACGCGGCCCGTGCAGTCGCCGTCCTTGACGCCGGCGGAATCGAAGTCGGGGTAGCAGCCGGTCGCCAGGTCCTCCGGCACGAGCGCGCGGGCCTCCCGGGTCCAGGCGGCGTCGTCCATGCCGCTGTAGCGGCGTACGTCGAAGAAGGGGGCGACACCGGTACGGGCCAGTCCGGGAGGATTCTGGATGCCGGCCGCACCCGGTGCCGCGCGGTCGGACCAGTTCGAGTGGGCGTAGAAGTCCTGGACCGGATGCCAGCTGCGGCCGAGCTCCTCCAGTACGTCGCACTTGGCGGGACCGGGCGTCTCCTGCCACGTACAGGAGGTCGACAGGTCGCTCTGGTCGGCCCGGACGGCGCCGCGGGCGTCGACGAGGCCGTCCGCTGCCCGGACCGCGTTGCGGAAGTGGGCGACGGAGGTCCGGACGCAGGCGAGGAGCTCGGTGGTGGCCTCGTCCCGGCTGCGGGGATAGTCCTCGACGTGGCGCGGGGCGAGGTAGTCGGCGTTGTCGCAGTGCAGGGGGCCGATGAGGAAGTACCCGCCGTGGTCGTCGGCGTTGACGGCCCCCTTGCGGGCATCGGCCATCGCGGACAGCGTCGCGGGCTCCCAGGACAGGGCCGCACGGGTGACGTTCTCGTGGTTGCCGCCGGTGAACGCGAGCGCGGGACCGGCCGGCACGGCGGCCAAGGCGAGTACGAAGGCGGCAGCGGCGGCCGTTCGCACCAGGTGCGGCATGCGGTTCGACACGGGACGCTCCAGTCGTCGCGACGGAGACGGATGTCCGGCATCCAGCCTAACCAACGAACGGCGCGGACGCCGGGGCTGCCCGGGACACCGGAACCGCGGGCCTGGACGGCGCCGCGAACGGCGCCGCGGGGCGTGGGACCGGGTCCGGCGGTGAGCGGGGCGTCCGGCGGTGGGCCGGGTGCCCGACCCGTTCGGAGGCAGTCGGCCCCGCGTGCGCGACCGGCGCCGCGGTGGCGGGTAGGCGTCCGGCATGAACAGCACACATTCCGCCCGCACCCCCCGGACGGGCCGGACGGGCGCGGTGCTCCGCACGGGATCCGTCCGGTGGCTCACGGCACTGGGCCGCATCGAGCGGACGACCGCGGCGGACCCGGCCGTCCGCGCCCTCCAGCGGGGGATCCGCGCGCTGCCCCTCGGCGCGGCGCGGGACCTGCTGCGCGGACGGCCCGTGGGACACCCCCTCCACCCGGTACTGGTGCAGGTGCCGATCGGCTGCTGGCTCTCGGCCGCCGTCCTCGACGCGGCCGTACCGGGGTCCCGGAACGCGGCCACGACCCTGACGGCGGTCGGGCTCGCGGGGGTGGGCCCGGCCGCGGTCGCGGGCTGGGTCGACTGGGCGGACCTGCCGCCCGAGCAGGCCCGGGTCGGCCTGGCCCACGCGCTCGCGAACGCGGCCGCCGTCACGTGCTACGCGGTGTCCCTGGCGGCCCGGCTGGGCGGCCGCCAGGCGAAGGGCCGGCTGTGGTCGACGGGAGGCCTGGCCGCGGTGGCCCTGACCGGCGCGCTCGGCGGGCACGTGGCGTACTACCGGCAGGCCGTCGGTACCGACCCGGCGGGCTGACGGGGGCCCACCCCACGGTCCGAGGAGCCGGCGGCCACGGCTCCGCCGGGCCGCCGGAGGGCCACCGCTCGGATCCCCGCCCGCCTGCCCGGCCGGGCCCGTCTCCTCCCCGCACGGCGGGGCTCGGGGACACGGACCCGGGCGCCGCCGCCGCCGGGTGACGGACCCCGCGCACGGTGCCGAGCCGCCCGCGGGCATTGGAGTGGCCGTGGCGGGGCGGGAGGGCGTGGCTCCCACCCGGCCCCCGGGCGCTGCCTAGGGTCGGCTGGACCAGGCCGGCACGGCACACGGCCGACCGCTCCGGAACAGGTGGGTGGAATCGTGGAACGCACCACGGCCGAGTCGCACGCACACGAACCCCGGACGCCCGGGCCCCGGCCGCACACGGCCCCGGCCCGGGTCGGCCGGACACCCGCGGGCCGGACCCGGCGGCGGACGGCCCGCCGCCTCGCCGCCCTCGCGGGACTGCTGCTCCTGTGCGCGCTGCCCGCGGGGCCGGTGGGAGCCGCCCAGCCGGACGACGCACGGTCGCCCCTCAACCCGCCGCTGTACGTCTCCGACTACGGCAACGACCGCGTCGTCACCCTCCCCGCCGACGGGGGCAGTCAGGCCACGCTCCCGCTGGACGGGCTGGTACGGCCGACGGGCCTGGCCTGGGACCGTACGGGCGGCCTCTACGTGGCCGACACCGGCAACAACCGCGTGGTGCGGGCGTCCCCGGACGGGAGCGCGCAGGTCACCGTCCCCACCGAGGGCCTCTCACGCCCCCTGGGCCTCACCGTCGACACCGCCGGCGCGCTCTACATCGCCGACAGCTTCAACGATCGCGTGGTGAAGGTGCCGGCCGACGGCAGCGGCCAGACCACCGTTCCCACCACGGGGCTTCTGCACCCCTGGGGCCTGGCCGTGGAGCCCGACGGCGACCTGTACGTCTCCGACTTCGTCAACGACCGCGTCGTGAAGGTCTCCGCGGCCGGCGGCGGGCAGTCCACCGTCCCCACCACCGGTCTCTCCCAGCCCACCGGCCTCGCGCTGAGTCCGACCGGGGACCTTTACGTCTCGGACAGCGGCAACAACCGCGTGGTGCGGATCGCCGGTGGCACCGGCGTCCAGACCACCGTCCCCACCAGCGGGCTGAACAGCCCGCTCGGCCTCGCGCTCGACGCCCAGGGGATGCTCTTCGTGGCCGACGCCTTCAACAACCGCGTCGTCCGCGTGCACCCCTCCGACGGCGCCCAGACCACCGTGACCTCCTCCGGCCTCAACACCCCCACGGGCCTCGCCTTCCCGCCGCGCCGCGCCCGCCCGATGCTCTAGCTGTACGGCCCTGTGAGGTCGGTGTCGCGTACGGGGGTGGCCGTCGAAGAGCGGTACGGGGGGCGGCTGATGCGACGCGGCGGCGGAAACGCGTCAGGGGTTCGCCCGGGAACGGGCGAACCCCTGTACGTGTGACGCCGCGCAGGGCGCGGTGTCAGGCGTGGCTGCGACGGTTGCCGGTGACGACGCGGTAGATGACCAGGAGGATCACCGAGCCGATGATGGCGGCGATCCAGGTGGAGAGGTCGAAGAAGCCGTCGATGGAGTCGACGCCGAAGATGACCTTGCCGAGCCAGCCGCCGAGCAGGCCGCCGGCGACGCCGATGAGCATGGTGATGATGATGCCGCCCGGGTCCTTGCCCGGCATCAGCGCCTTCGCGATGAAGCCGGCAAGCAGACCGATGAGGATCCAAGCGATGATGCCCACGATGTGTCTCCTACCTCGTCGTATAAAGCCTGTGTCAGAACACCGTCTGTTCTCTGCGGGAGCTTTCAAACCTGCGGAGTCCAGCGGAGTTGAAGGGCCGTGACGACCGGTGGCGGAATCCGGGGCGGGGGAGCCGCCGCGCGGCGGGCGCACCGTACAGGGAGAGCGGCCCCGGCCGGGCCCGGCGGGCGGGCTTTAGCCGAAGATGCGCAACCCCCACCGTCCCCGGCCCGGCAGAACTAGGGTCCACATCTCGCCATGAGTTCCCCGCCCTGCCCGCGTCCGTCCCGTCGCTCCGGGGGAGCCGCACCGTCCGACTGCAGCCGCGCACGACCGGTCCCGGGCGGCGGTGCCACCTGCGGCGACCGCCCCCGGAGACTGCCTCGCCATGCACCCTGGATCGCCGACCTCCACGACGTCGCGGACCGTCCTGGCCCTGTTCGCCGCCCTGTTCACCCTGATCGCCCTGCTCCTGGGCGCGGCGGGCCCGGCCTCCGCGCACACCGCCCTCAGCGGCTCGGATCCCGCGGACGGATCCGTCCTCAAGACGGCTCCGCGCCAGGTCACGCTCACCTTCACGGAGTCGGTCAGCTTCTCGGACGACTCCCTGCGCGTGTTGTCGCCGGACAACGATCGCGTGAACCCGCGCCCGGCGCACCACGCGGACGGCCGGGAGAACACCGCCCGGGTGGAGCTGTCCGACGGGATTCCCCAAGGCACGTACACCGTGGCCTGGCGGGTCGTCTCCGCCGACGGACACCCGATCTCCGGCGCGTTCGTCTTCTCCGTCGGGCGGCTCTCGCAGACCGCCGCCGTGGTGGCCACCGGATCCCCGGACGACACCGCGGCCAGCCGCCTGTACGGCTTCTTCCGGTACGTCGCGTACGGCGGCCTCGCCCTCCTCGTCGGAGCCGCAGCGTTCGTGCTGTTCTGCTGGACCGGCGCGGGGGCGGCCCGCCCGGTGCGCCGGCTGTGCGTCGCGGGCTGGGCGGCGCTGGCGGCGTCCACCGTCGCCCTGTTGCTGCTGCGCGGCCCCTACGAGACGGGCGACCCGCTCCCGTCGGTGCTCGACCCGTCCGGCCTGGGCCGGACCCTCACCGGGAGGTCCGGGATCGCGCTGCTCGTACGCCTCGTGCTGCTCGCGGCCGTCGCGGCCGCGCTGCGGCGGCCTGCCGTACGGCTCGACCGGCCGGGCGGCGGAGCGCCGTCGACGCTCCCCGGCGCCCGGGCCCGGGTGGCCGGAGCGGTGCTCGCCCTGGCACTGGCGCTCACCTGGGCCGCCGCCGAACACGCCTCCGCCGGCATTCAGGTGCCGCTGGCCGTCCCCGTCGCCGTCCTGCACCTGCTGGCCATGGGGGTCTGGCTGGGCGGTCTGATCACGCTCGTGGCCCTCCTCCGCCACCGGGGGCCCGGCAGCAGCGAGGTCCCGGCGCCCGCGATCGGCCGCTTCTCGACCCTGGCCTTCACCGCCGTCGCCGTCCTGGTCGCCACCGGCGCCTACCAGTCCTGGCGGCAGGTCGGCTCCTGGGAGGCGCTGACCACCACGTCGTACGGCAGGCTCCTCCTCGTCAAGATCGCCGCCGTGCTCCTCGTCCTGTGCGCGGCGTCCTTCGCCCGCCGGTGGACCGCCCGTCTCCTCCCCGGGGCGCTGCCGGTCACGGGGACCCGGGAGGTGCCCGAGCGCGAGCGGGTGAGGGTGGCGCAGACGGTCGGGGCGCCGCCCGCCGCCGAGCAGCCGCCCGCCGCCGTCCCCGACCCTCCGGGTGACGGTGCCGGGCCGCCGCTGGGGGACGCCACGGCGGACGACCGGTACCGGCGCGGTCTGCGCCGTACCGTGACGGCCGAAGCCGTACTCGGGGTGGTGGTGCTCGCGATCACCACGCTGCTCACCGGCACCCAGCCCAGCCGCGCCGCCGGCGAGACGGCCCAGGCCGCGATGGCGCAGGAGCCCCAGGCGAAGGTGATCACGCTTCCGTTCGACATGGGGACGGCCGGCCGCAGCGGTACGGCGCAGGTCACGCTCGCGCCCGGACGCGTCGGCGAGAACACGGTGGAGGTCGTGGTGCTCACCGCGGACGGGGGCCTGGCCACCGTCCCCGAACTCCGGCTCACGCTCACCCAGGAGGACCTGGAGATCGGCCCGCTCGACGCCGGACTGAAGAACCAGAAGGGGTTCTGGGCCGCCTACGACCTGCGCCTGCCCATGCCGGGCGAGTGGACGTTGAACCTGACGGTGCGCACCACCGACATCGACCAGGTCACCGTGCGCGAGAGCGTACGCATCACCTCCCCGCAGCGGTGACGGCGTCCGGTTGGGGGTCCGGGTAGGGGACTCATTGCTGTGGCTGTGGCTGTGGCTGTGGCTGTGGCTGTGGCTGCGGCTGCGGCTGTGGGCGTGGGCATGGGCGTGGCCGGCCCCCGGCGCCCGATCGGCGCCGGTGCCGGCCACGGCCGCACCGGTCAGCTGTCAGGTCCTGCCACGGCTGCGGCGCAGCCACCAGAACGTACCGGCGGCGGCGAGCAGCACGACGGCCGCGACGATGCCGACGACGGTTCCGGTACCGCTGCCCGCCTCCTCACCCGCCGCCGACGGGCTCGCGGCGGCGACGGGAGCGGAGGAGGCCGCCGCGGACGGCTGGACGGGCGGCTCGGCGCTCGGGGTCGGGGACGGCGCTGGGCCAGGGGCGATCGCCTTGGCCCCGGGGGCCGCCGCCTTCAGTTGCAGGAGCGGGGCCGGATTGTCGACCTTCTCGCCGTCGGTGGGCACTTCGATCCAGCGGGAGACCTTTCCGTCGCCGTAGGTCTCCAGCGTCTTGAACGCCAGGGACTTCTCGTCGGGCAGTTGCCGGACCGTGATGCTGTACTCGGCGTCGGTGCCGGTGGCGAGCGCGGCGCCGCCGATCGCGTACCCGTCGGGCGTGGTGGCCAGCTTCCACCCCTCGGGAGCGTGCTTCAGCGTCACGGCGTCCGGGGCGATGCCCTTCGGCAGGACGACCCGGAGCTCCGCGATGCCGGCGGTGTCCGACTCCGCCTCGGAGGTGAAGGACAGCGTGACGTTCTCGGCGAGCGCGCGCGGGTCGGAGGCGCTCACCCCGGCGTGCGCGGCAGCCGGCCCGGCGGCCAGGCCCAGAACCACCACGGCGCAGAGTCCGGCGAGGCCGAGCCCGCGGAGGTGCGTACGGGCGCCTGAGCCGGTGTCCGAGGCGACGTCTGAGCTGGTGTCTGATCTGGTCACGATGGCGGAACCCTCTCGGTGCGCGGGGCGGGCCTCGCCGTGTCGGCACGCGGCCCGCCGGGATCAGGGAAACGTCTCCCGCACACCGGGCGGGAGGCCCCCGACGCACCGCCGCGTACCAGAGCATCGTCGTCGCCGACGGCCGAGCAGCCGGGCCGTCGAGCAGTACGCACCCCGTCCGCGGGCGCGGCCGGACACGGGACCGGCAGCGGATCCCGAAGGCCGCGCGGGCCGTCGCGGATGCCGTCCGGGCCCAGCGGTCGACCGTCTCCGGCAGCCGGCTGAGCGCCCGGTCCGCGCGGTACATGAGGAGGGCCATGGCGCACGCGGCCGCACAGTGGGCCGCCGTCATGGCCCACGGTCCGTGGTGCGCCGCGTGCGCGGCCTCCGGCGCCCCGTCGTACCCCGCGGGCAGCCCGTGCCGTACGGGATGACGGACGGACACGGCCCGGTGCAGGAGCAGTTGGGCGGCCCCGGTGGCCGCGAGCACCTGCCACCGGGAACGGGAGGTCCGGGCCGCGGGCCACGAGCAGGCGAGGACGCCCCCCACCCCGAGCGCCGACCCGGGCCAGGACACCGCGTCCCCCGAGGCCAGCCGGTGGGCCGCGACGGCCAACACCGTGCTGAGCAGGGTGAAGACGTCAGCCCGCAGCCACGGTCCGCTCCGCCGCGAGGGCTGCGGACACGTGAGCGTCCCTGCACGGGCTCCGGCCATGTCGGGGCCATCATTCACCGCGCCCCGGCACCGGCAGGCCCCAACTGTCAATTGCGGAGCACTTTTCCGCTCCCCTCGGGCCGTGGCGGAAAGCGGTGGCGACCCCGGCGGCGAGAGCCGTAGCATCCCGCCCGTGATCGATGACGAGGCCAACGACGATGACGCGTCCGACGACGATGTCGAGCCCGACGATGCTGCGGAGACCGGCCGCGTGCCGTGCTGGCGGGGGAGGACGGTGCGCCTCGCACCGCTCGACGCCGACGACGCCGAGCGGATGCACGCCTGGCGGTCCGATCCGGTGGCCGCGTACGAGATCGGCTTCTGGCCGCGCTCCCTCTCCTCCCTCCGCGAACGCATGGAGCGGGACAGGGACGATCACGAGCGGGACGACTTCACCGTGCTGCTGCCCGACGGCACGCCGATCGGCCACATCGCCCTGGTCGAGCAGGACATGATCGACGGCACGGCGTCGGTCCACCTGATGATGGATCCGCTGCACCGGGGACGGGACCACGGCACCGACGCCCTTGAGGCGCTGACCGACCTCGCTTTCGGCGAGCTGCCCATGCAGCGCGTCGAGGCGATCACCCACACCGGCAACACGGCGGCGCTGGCCGTCCTGGCCAAGGCGGGATTCGTGCACGAGGGCGTCCGGCGCTCGGCCTGCCTGCACCGCGGACGCCGCCTCGACGTCGCCGTCCTGTCCCTGCTCCGCGCGGAGTGGGAGGCGCTGGGCCGCCCGCGGTCGTGGGACCACTGACGCAGACGCCGGGGTACTGCCGTCGGCCGCCGCGGGTTGTTTGACCGTCCGCCGGACAATCTGGTCATCCACGGGTGCGATGACTGCACGCAGTTCGCGTCGTGCCTTCGTGCGGAGGAGCCGGAGCGTGAGCTCCAGCAGGGTGCGGACGTGGTAGTAGCCGCTCCGCAGGTCGGTGTTGTCGTATCCGTAGAGGGGAGTGACGTTCCTTCGTGGCCTCCGCGCAATGGAACTCCATCGCCGAAACGCGTGTGCGACCTCGCCGGCCGGGAGCCCATGGATGCGCTCGAAGTGTGTGATCTTCCTGTTCGCCGATGGGGACAGCCCTCGGATTACGGGGGCCTGGCGATGCTTGACTCGATTGGCCCGGCGTGGGAGCTGAGCCCTGATCTCGCCCGGTGACCGGCGAGGCATGAACACTTCCAGATAGGAAGACGGTAGGTCCGCCGACGGTCGCCCGCTTGCCGTCCTCGCTGCATCAGGCGTGGACGTTGGGCTGTCAGTCGTTGGCGCGAGGCGAGGGCGCCAGGTCTCACCCTGGGCGTGGGGGGTGAGGACGGCGTCGTCCGCAGCTTCACGGCTGCGGACGACAGCGCCCTGCCGGTCAGGGCTCAGGTGGCGCGACGCGTCTTGACTCCGGAAGCCTCGAAGTCGTAGATGGTCCTGTTGATCCGCAGGCCGTCGACAGCGCCGATCCACATGTTGTCGCGGCCCTTGCCCACCGCGGCGGTGTAAATGGTCGGTTGTGCGCCGCCGTCGTTGAGCGCGTTCTTCAGCAGAGGGAAGGTGCACGGGGTCGCCAGGCTGCAGCCGGTCGCGGTGCCCGCGTTGCCCGTGAGGAACCATGTACCGGTCGTGGTGGCGTCCAGGTAGCCACTCCAGGCGTTCGTCACTGGGGAGGCCGGCGGCAGCCACACCAGCGACGAGTAGGTGGTGGCCGGCGCCGCGGCGAGGTTCGGATTGATCTCGAACGTAATGTTCGGCATGTTCGTCGGGCCGCCGTAGGAGATGTTCTCGCCGGTCTGGAAGACGTGGAAACCGACCTGATTCAGACCCTGGGCGCCAAGGACCGGCTTGCCGTAGAAGTCGACCTCGTTGCCGAAGCTGACCTTCTCACTGGGCGGGGTGAGGGAAGTGGAGCGGTCCGCAACCTCGATTCCGAGGCTGCCTCGGCCGTAGGGCGGCCTCGCGGCGGTCCCCGTGACACCGAACGAACCGTACGGGCCGTCCCGCAGCGCAGCGACGGGAGAGCCGATGGTGTTACGGGTGATGACACCCCAGTGGGGCGAGCTTCCCTGATCTCCGCCGGTCAGGGCGGAGGCCGGGACGGCCCCGGCGGCGATCGCGATCAGCGCCGTCACCCCAAGCGCGACTTTCCGCTTCATGCCGAAGCGAGCATTCATGCTCACTCCTTTCGTGGTCGGTACATGGAGAGCAGGACGGGCGCCTGAGCCATGCCTGCGTTGCGCACGCCACGGTAGGGACCCGCAGCGGCGGAACCGGCCACAACGCGCATATGCTTTCGGCAATTAACCCCCATGGTGGAGGGGATCATCGGCCGGACCTGATTCGGCCCAACGCGGGAGTTGGAGAAGAGCACTCCTTGAATCCGGCCGTCCCACGTGGCGCCTGGGCGGCGGGGGACTTCGCGGTCCTGGGCGAGCCACTGCCGTTCGGGGTCGTCGTAAGTCGGCGTATCGGATGCCTTGGCCAGCCAGATGAATCCAGCCCGGTCCAGTGGTGAAACGAGTTCTCTGCTCCACACCCAGACCAACGAGGCACCTTGCCCGATCTGGCGGTGCGCGACCGTTCCGTCATGCGGCAGATCGGTCCGGGAGGCGACGACGGCCCTGCCTCCGGTCGACCGTCACGATGCTCGGCCTGCCGAAGGTCCGCCAGCCCCTGCCCGACGTCCGGCCCTGGAGGAGCGGATGATTCCCGCGATGCGCGCCGGCTGCCAGGCCGGAACCGACCGCAGGCGCCAGCGCGTCGCTACCGCGATCAAGGACACGGTGAAGAACGGCACCGTGGTCAGCGTCTCCGGCATCGCCCGGCAAGCGGGGGTGGACCGCGGCTTCCTCTTACCGGCACCGCGACCTGCTCGCGCTCGTTCACGCCGCCGAGCACACCCCGGCCGACCACGATCCCGCCGCGGCACCCGGCGTGCGCGGGCCGCGATCAGCAGCTGGCACGGAGGACGCCCTGGGTGGTGCCGAGCATCTCGGCGGCCCGGCCCATCATGTAGGCGGGAAAGCCATCGTCGTAGATGCGGCCGAATGAGTCGTCGACGTTGTTCATGACGAGGGTGGAAGTCAGGCGCTGGATTCAGGGCGTTCACGCGAGCTGCTGGTCGTGGGGCTGCTGGAACGCCGCCAGATCCGCGGCGGCGCAGCTCGCCATCCCATGCCTGTCACCGGCGAGCGCTGGCGTCCCGGACGTACAGCGCGTTCCGGCACAAATGATAGGGCTGGAGGGTGCGTTGAAGTTTCCCGCGGCGCACCCTGGAGGCATGCGGAAGGTGACGGCCGCACGATGACCATCGGCGGCACGACCTTCACCAAGGGCCTGGGTGTCCACGCCGTTTCGGAGCTCACCTACTTCCTGGCCGGCCGGTGCACCACCCTGACCGCCCGCGTCGGTGTCGACGACGAGGCCTCCAACGCGGCGGCCTCCGTCGTCTTCCAGGTGCTGCGCGACGGGACCAAGGTCACCGACAGCGGAACCCTCACCGCGGCCGACGCGGCGAGAACCCTGACCACCGACCTCACCGGCGCCCGGGAAATCACCCTGGCGGTCACCGACGCCGGCAACGGCAACGCCTACAACCACGCCGATTGGGCGGAGCCCGTCATCACCTGCAGCTGCGCAACTCGGCGCGGAGGTTGTCCGGTGCGAAGACGATCAGGGCCTTGAGCTGGTTGATCGCCGCGGTCGAAGGAAGGTCGTGCCCACCTGGTCCGACCTGGAGGTGTTCCTCCAACTGCTGCCGCGTTCCTCCACGGGCGAGCGGATGAACCCGTACACCTCGGCCTGGACCGGTGTGACGCCAGGAGACGGACCGCGGGAGTTCCATCTCGTCCTGCTGGACAACGGTCGCACCGACACCCTTGCCGACACGGTCGGCCGTCAGGTGCTCCCGTGCATCCGCTGCTCCGCCTGCCTGAACGTTTGCCCGGTCTTCGAGCGCACCGGCGGCCACGCCTACGGCTCGGTCTACCCCCGGACCGATCGGCGCCGTCCTGACACCGCAACTCGTCGGTGTCGAGCAGGCATCGTCCCTGCCGTTCGCCTCCACGCTCTGCGGGGCCTGCTACGACGCCTGCCCCGTGAAGATCAGCATTCCAGAGGTGCTGGCCCACCTGCGCGCCGAGGTGGTGGAGTCCAAGCGCCACCCACTCCAGCCCGAGGCGCTCGCGATGAGGGCCGCCGCCACAGTTCTCGACTCTCCGCGGCTGCTCTCCCTCGCACAGCGGGCCGCCTCCCTGGGCGGGCGGGCGGGCGCTCGCCCGGAACGGCCGGAGCGGCCGGATGCCCGGCCCGTTGCGCGGCTGGTCCGACTCCCGCGACACCCCTGTCCCGCCGCCCGAGTCCTTCCGTAGCTGGCGGCGCGAGAACCGCGGAGGTACCCGATGACCGGCCGCGAGCAGGTACTCGCCAGCATCCGAATCGCGCTCGGCGACGTCCCGGTGGACGAGAGTCCGGAGGACGTAGCTGTGCCACGAACCTACCGCCGCAGCCACATTCTGCCCGGCGAGAACGTCGTCGCCCTCTTCGCCGAACGGGTCGCCGACTACCGCGCCACCGTGACCAGCGTCACCGAGGTCAATCTGCCGGATGCCATCGCCGCGACCCTCATCGCCTCCGTCGGGATGGTGGTCGTCCAGACCGTGTGCGTCCCTGAGGAGACACCCGAGCTGCTCGCGGTGGCGGATTCCGGCGACCTGGTTGTCGGGGGTGGTCGGCTGGACCGATCTCACCGCCCCCGACATCACAGACCGGCCGGCCGCGCTGCTCGAAGGACCGGGGGGAGGAAAACTGGTGGGAATCCGCCATCAGGTTCAGGACGAGGCGGATCCCGGATGGCTGCTACGCCCGGACGTCCGGCGCGGTCTCCTTGCCGTCCGAGCTGCCGGTCTCGCCCATGACCTGGTCCTCAGGCCGCACCAGCTGGCAACCACTGAGGAGGTGACCGCCCGGCTCGGGTGGACGTGGGAGCCGCGCGAGGTGACGCCCGGCCGCCGGCCCGTCATGGAGATCGCGGGCATCGACCAGCGGCTCATCGGCTGGCAGTCGACCCGACGCCAGCAGATCGAGGACGCGCTGCCCGTCCTCACGGCGGAGTACGAAGCCGAGCACGGGCATGCGCCGGGGGAGCGGGCCGGCTATGCGCTGTCCTGCCGGGCCGCCGACCGGACGCGCCCGGCCAAGCGCAAGGAGCTGCGGTTGCTGTCCGAGCTGCGCGCGGTCTGGGCGGAGTCGGCGATCCGCAGGTTCGGCGCCGACACCATCGACCGACTTGCGGAGCGGGCGCGGGCGGCCGCCGCGGCGGTGTGGGCGCGAGTGCGGCCGGTGGTCGACGTCGTCCTGGCCGCCGTCGACGTCGTAGCCGTGGTGTACGTGATGCGCGGCGCGTTCAAGCGACACCATCTGCTCGCCGAAGCCCGCCGCTACCTCTCCTACGTCCTCCGCGGCCGACCCCACCACAGGGGCCTGGACGAACAGGTCGTGCAGACCGTCATCGACGACTACACCCGGCCCGCCGGACGGGGCCGGATGATGACCGCCGATCTGCGCGCGCTGTACCCGCGCGACACCGAGGACCAGGCCGTGCTGCGCCTGCTGACCCGCAATCGGACCGCTCCTCCCTACGAGCGGGCTCGTCTGGCAGCCGGAGCGCTGAGTGCCCGGGTCCACGCGGTGCGCCGGTCGGAGCGCCTGGGCTCCCGTGCCCGCCCGCACACCGTCGCCGTGCCTGGCGCCTCGAGGTCTCGTCCGCGTCCGTCGCGCACGGACCGGAAGGCCGGCCGCGGCCAGGAGCAGGGGACCGATGTCGCCGCGCTGGAGCAGACCCGCGCCACGATCGAGGCCGCCGCCAAGATGGCCGCCAAGCTCCAGGCCAGTGTCCGGGAGCGCGCCGCCGCACTCCGACCCGCGCCGCAGCCCGCCCCGGCGGCGTCCCCGCCGTCACACACGCAGCGGCCCGGCGTGCAGCAGCCGCCGGGCCGGACACCCAGTGGAGGAGTCGCATGAGCACACCGGAGGAGAACCCGGAGATCCCGGGACTCGAGGACGCCCTCGCCCGAGCCCGCGCAGCCCACAAGAAGATGGCCGCCGCGCTCGACGAGGACCAGGAGTCCGAGCTCGACGAGGACCTGGGGTGGCAGCCGGTGTGGAAGCGGCCCCGGAAGCACAAGTCGAAGGCGGCGGAGAAGGTGAGGTGCGCAAGCAGCGGCGTCGGCTCCAGGACGCCGGGAGGCGCCGCCTCGCCGCCGGGCAGTCGCGCCGGCCTCGCTCCCGGCAGAGCCGGATCGGCAACGCGCCCGCGCGCCGCGATGCCCGCGCCCTGTCCCGGGTGCGGCACTCCACCGCCTGGCTGTGGTGACGACGCCGGGCATCGTCCACCGAGTGGAGCCACGATGTTCAGCATCCAGTGGACGATGCTCTGCATCCGATGCAGAGCATCGAGTGGAGTCCAGCCGGTGAACTCCACTCCGGCGCGCACCGGCTGACGGTGGACTCCACTCCCGTGCGCACTTCCGACGATGCCCGGCACTCGATGTTCCGCACCGCACGCGAAGCGCATCTTCCGGATCGTGTGCACCGGCCGACCGCCTACCCCTTGACCAGGTCTGGGTGGCCGACCGGCGACCCCTTGACCAGGTTCGCCAGCGGAGTGTTTCCCCTGGACAGAGCCGGTCCCGGCCGCCGATCAGGTTGCGGTCAAGGGGGTGTGTGATAGGGGCCCGTCGCCCCGTGCTGCCGCACTCGGTGCGGTGCGGCAGCACGATGTCGTGTACCGCGATGTGCGGTGCGGTGCGGCGGTGCACACGCATCGGGTGCACCCGCCCGGCGCTGGTGCACACCCGATGCCCAGCCGATGCGCACCGTGCATCGCACCGCCCGGCGGTGGTGCGCACCGTGCGCGCACCACCGACGTCGACGGTGCGCACTACATGGCGGTGGTGCGCGCCGTGCGCGCTCCGGCCGGTGCGGGGTGCGCCGCCAGCGCCTGACCGAAGGCGATGACGTTCAGCTGCTGCAGGACGTCGGCGACTTCCTCGTGGTCCTGGGTGAGGATCTGCGTGGTGAAGCGGATGACGGCGAGGGCGAGGCCCGGAGCCGCGTCGGCGCCGGCCTGCTCGTGCCAGGACCGCAGGGTGCCCAGGAAGCAGATCCCCAGCTCGAACAGGGCGAACGAGCTGTCACACGGCACCGCTTCCTCGTCCCGGTCGGGCAGGTTGGTCGTCGGGATGACGATGTGGCGCGCAACCTCTATGAGCAGCGCGGGCATCCGCGGCTCGGCAGCGATGAACTCGGCGGCGGCTTCGGTGTCGCCGGCCTCGACCGCCCGGAGGTAGTTGAAGGCACTCATCACCGCGTGGGGAGTCATCGGGGTGAGCGGCATGGTGATGGTCTCGGACATGGAGGCTCCTCACGTACGGGCCGCTCTGCTGATCGCGGCGGCCTTAAGAGGAGCTTCGGGGCGTGGCCCTGTGGAAAGAGTCAGCGCTCGGGAGGGAGAAGTCTCCCTCCCCACAGGTGTGACGACGCAGTCTTTTTGGCAAGGAACGGTATAGACCTGCGCTGGCCAGGCGGATGTGACGCTGAGTAGTTGGCAAGGGTGGCGCACGCTAGTTGGCAAGCTCTGGTCACGGGCGGTGATCGTCCTGGGTGAGGGTGGCGTCCCTTGGCGTTTGAGGTGTCGCGTCATCGGCCGGAGTTTCCTTGCGTCCTTTCGGGTGGTTTGCGGGCTCTCCGCAGACCAGGCAGCAAGGTGCCTGAAGGATTCCTTGCGGGTCGTGCCCTACGGCCCGGGGAAGGATGGTGCGCATCGATGAGTGCGACACGACGAAACGTTCTGGGTGCCGCTCTGGCCGCGCCCTTGCTGGCGCAGTTCGCCGGGACGGCGTCCGCGGCGGATGAGAAGTACGGCACGGTCTCCGACGGCTGGGTCGAGGTCCGGTGGTCCCAGCCGGTCCAGGCGGAGCTGGACCGGCTGGGAGCGGTGGTCGAGGCCGTGGCCCCTGCCGAGATGGTCAAGTCCTCCGGTGGTCCGGCGGTGCGGTTCCCCGTGCGCTCCGGCAAAGGCGACCCCTCGCTGACGAAGCTGCCGAAGGCCAAGGGCGACGGTGCTCTCGACGGCGGAGTCTCGGTGCGCACACCGCTGGGCAACGTTCTGCTCACCGACCTGGAGGGCGCTCTGAAGGACGAACTGGCGTCGGGAAAGTGCAAGGTCAACGGCCTCGCTGTCGAACACACCTCGGCCCTCCGGTGCGGGGCGGAGAAGGGGAAACTGTCCACCGACAAGGTTCCGGTGGGCAAGCCGCTGAAGGTTCGGCTCAGTGAGGTGCCGCTGTACGCCACCCCCGAGATGCTCGAGGCGTACACCGCGACGTTCGGCACGTCCACGTTCAGCGAAGACACGGTGCTGGGGTATGTGACCGTAACCGGCACGTACACTCCGCCGAAGCCGTGAGGTGAGCCTGGGCCCGGGCTCAGGACGCCCGGCTCAGGAGGGCTTAAGCCGGCTTTGCTGAGCGGACTGGCTCTGTTGGCCGGGTGGGTCCGGGGAGAGTGCCGCCGAAGCGGCGTTGGCGGCCGGCGTAGATGGTGACCGCTTCCCGTAGCTGTTCCAGGCCGAAGCTGGGCCAGGGAGTGGGGTCGAAGACCATCTCGGCATAGGCCAGATGCCAGGGCAGGAAGTTGCTGATCCGCTGCTCACCGGAGGTGCGGATCAGCAGATCAACGTCCGGAAGGCCGGGTGCGTACATGTGCCGGTCCAGGTCGGCGGGGCCGATGTCCTTGGGCCGGATCGCTCCGGTGGCTGCTTCGGCGGCCAGCGCGCGGGCGGCCTCGACCAGTTCTTCGCGGCCGCCGTAGTCGACGCAGACGGTCAGCGTCAGCGTCTCGTTGTTCGACGTCATGCTCTCTACCAGGGTCAGTGCGGAGGCCAGCGACGGGTCGATGCGGTCACGCCGCCCGCACCAGCGCATCCGCACCCCCAGGTCGTGCAGCCACTCCGCACCCCCCCGGGCCATCGCATCGCCCATGATCTCGAACAAAGCGTCCAGTTCGTCCTGGGAACGGGTCCAGTTCTCGGTGGAGAACGCGTAGAAGGTCAGGTGCCGCACTCCCAGCCGCAGTGCGGCGTTGACCAGGCGCACCGCGGACCACCCACCCGCCTGATGCCCCCAGGAGGCCGGCCGGCCCTGCTCCGAGGCCCATCGGCGGTTGCCGTCCATGATGACCGCGACATGCTCGGGCACCGTGTCCACCTCCGCGTGCGCCCATACAGGGCGGCGGGAGGCCCCGTCGGCAGACACCAGCGGCTCGAGACCTTGAGTGAAGACCCGCTCCTGGCGGAGGGCGACCTCGTCGAACTGCAGATGGGCCCCCAGCACCAGCACGTGCAGGAACGGCTGATACTCGCGCTCCACCATTCCCGTCACCGGCGCCGCCTGCTCCAGCAGGACTTTCCAGCGGCCCAGTTGCATGCGCACCAGTTCCGCCAGCGCCCCGGGACGTTCACCGCGCACGAGATCACTCACCTCCAGTCCCAGTGCCCGCAGATCGTCGCGCGGCAGGTAGCACCGGCCGGCAGCGAGGTCCTCCGGCATATCCTCGAACTGGTCCACCACCTGGCCCGCCTCGCCGAGCAAAGAGATCAGCCCCAGCACCTCCGGCCCCCTCAGGCCCACCAGCGGGGACCACAGCTCGAAGTGCGCACCCGCCACCCCCCTCAGATATCGCCGCTGGTCCTGGAACGTCTCGAAGACAGGAGGACTGACGCAATCGGTCTCCAGGACGCCCAGATGCTCCTCGATCACCGCACGGTCAAGATCCCACCGCCACACCGTGTCCACGAACGCCCGCAGCATCGGATGCCCGCTGCCCCCCGACCGCAGCCCCTCGCGGACGGCGGAATACCAACGGGCAAGCCGCCGCTCACGCTCCGCCGCGGTTCCGCCCCTGTCCGCGATGGCGTCAGTCCACAGAGCGAAGCCGTTGACAGCATGCATGTGCGGGCGCACCGGAGCAGGCAGCAGTTCACCCGCCCGCCACAGCGGCGCATGGGACTGCCTGGTCACCGCCTCGCACAGCTCGTAGGACTCACGCAACTCGGACGAACCAAACGAAGTCTCACCACTCGTCATGCACAGACCTCCCCTTCAACCACGCCGTCGCCAGCACACCGCACCGTGCAGCGCGGCCGACGACCGCCTCCCCACCGATCATGAGCGGGCGACCCTCCCATCACTAACGAGACGCCGACCGGCCGGTACCGGGCAGCAAAGTGCTGGCGGGCCCGCACGATCGTCGATTGGACGAGCGACTCGCTCTGCGCCTGGCGGGCCATCAGAGCCCAAGGTGCGCCGGGCGGGCGCGGCGATGACGACGATCGCTCGAACGAGAGTGGGGAACAGTCGGGTCCGCTGACATCCCTGGGTCGGCTGACCCCTGTCGTCCCTTGCTCTGACGAGGCATCTACCTACTTGTCCCACAACGCAGAGTAACTACCTTGTGGTGCCGGTCACGGACAAATCCGCCCGGTCCAGAGGTAGCCAAGGAGAAATCGGACACCTGTCGTGGGTGATCGTCAGACCGCGGTCAAGGGGGTCTTTTCAACGGTGGCTCCGGCCCGTGCGCGCTTCCGCGTGGGGGCCGGACCTGTCACCGATCCGGCCGCGAAGGCCGGAGAACCGCGAGGATCCGATGACCACCGCCCCTACCCCGCACACCGCGTTGGCCCCGGCTGGCACAGCCGCGACGGCGGGCCCCGCTGTGAGCCCTGCGGCGAGCCCCACACCCAGCCCCGCAGCGGTCAGCCGCCGCCTGAGCGTTGTCGCTGATCAGACCCCCAATCCGCCCGTCCCGGCCGGTTGCAACTCCTCTTCTCCCAGCACTGATGTACCTGGAGAAGCGTCCCGGGCCCGGAAGGAAGCGGCGGCGAAGGCCGGCGCGGACATCCGCGGCGAGGCCCTGCTGGCCCTCGCACAGTTGCGCCTGGCCACCCCCCGCCAGCTCAAGGCCCTTCTGCTGCCGCACCAGCAGGGCACCGACCACGTACGCCGCGCCCTGCGCAACCTGCTCGACGAGTCCCCGGCTCTTGTGGGACGGACTCACCGCGCCCAGCAGAGCTACTGGTACTGCACCCCGGCCGGCCTCGCCGAAGCGGCCGCCTCCGGCGAGCTCGCGCCGACGGAGCCGACAAGGCCTGACAGCCACTCGCCCGCCCGATCCGCCGATCGGCCACGGGTTCTGGGCACTGGACAACTCGCCTCAACAACGCCCCCAAGCCCCAGGCGGGCGTAGGACATCGTGCGGTCGATCTCCACGAACGCGCTGGAGCCGCTCGCCAGGCAGCGTCCTCGGC
This sequence comes from Streptomyces sp. NPDC058701, assembly GCF_042715295.1. Lineage (NCBI taxonomy): Bacteria > Bacillati > Actinomycetota > Actinomycetes > Kitasatosporales > Streptomycetaceae > Streptomyces > Streptomyces sp. NPDC058701. The sequence goes on from NZ_JBHXSY010000022.1 coordinate 121,234, forward strand.
GGTCGTGGGGACTACCTGTAAGGCCGGTAATCGACAAGGTGGCGCGAAGCAACCCCGCTCTCCGTTCGGCCGGACTACGGGGAAGCGCATCGCCGCCAGCAAGACGGGACTTCGCCGTGCGGCGGGGGGTGACGGGCGACATGGGCGGTGGACTCGCTGATCCCGAACCCGGCGGCGATCTTCGCCAAAGTGGTGTGCTCGCGCAGGGCGGACCTCGAACTGCCCTGACCCGCCGCACCGGCGTGCCCCTGGACGCCGGATCGGCTGGGGGAACGCCAGGGGGCCTGACGCCGTGGGGGTCCGAGTGGTGCCGCCAGCCGTCGCGGGCCCCGGGGCGTCGGGCGGGTGCCCGCCAGTCCGCGTGATCGGCCATCTCCGCTTGGTGGAGGTACACCAGTGCCACCGTCGCGCGCTGGGACGGACGGAGCTTGCAACGCCGGTCGCCCTCACGGGTGACGATCAGCATGGTGACCCACTCCACGAGTGCGTGCGGCAGGTCGATTGTGGCAGGATGGGCGACCAACGAGGCCCCCGAGCAGCGTAATTGAGACGTCAGACATCTCGATCAACAGCCCGGGGCCCTCCCTCGTTTCGCTTCACGGACCGTCACCCGATCGGTGGCCACATCGAAGAAGCTCATTCAAGCAGCCGATGCCACGAACGTCCTTCTGGCCGACGGACGCCCCGCGGTCCTGGCGGGCTGGACCGTGCGGCGGCAGTGACGATGCCGACTTCGCCGCGACCTGCAGCGCGAGTACCTGACCTTACTGGCGGTCCTGATCACCGGCCATACCGATCGCCGTGTGGTGCGTCTGCCGGGCCTGGACGGACTGGACGGCTGAGCGGTGGATCAATGCCGAGGTCGCTGACGACGCGGTCCCTGGATGTCCTGTGCCGGCAGATCCCGGCCCGGGCCCGGGCAGGTGCCCAGCCCGCGCTCGCACGGGAAGGCCTCTGGGACGCGTGACGCCGCTGACCAGAGACGGAAAGACTCCCCGGTGCAGGGTCACCGTGTGCGATGGGTTCAGGTCGGGGTCTCGCTGCGGACCTGACGGTGGATGTTGTCGGCCCGTTGTCCCGCACTGTCCAGGGTGACGTCGAAGAAGACCTTCTCACCCGGGCGCAGACGGCGTTCCCTTCCGTGAATTGCCGTGGCTTCTGCCTGAATGTCAGGTCCGGCACCCTCCTGGCTGATGAGACCGGTGCCCCGGTCAGGGTCGAACCACTTCACAACGCCGCACGGCGACACGCTTCCCCTCTCGGCTCGGGTCGGATCCGGAAGTCGATACTGTCCGCCCGATTTCCACCGGTGGGGAGGGCGCGAACAGGGGCGTGAAGCAGCGGACCCCAGTGTGAACTGCAGTCGGCAGGCGCCCATGGCGGCCAACGCGCCGTAGCGGCGCGTCTTGTCGGCAGCCCCGGGGTGGGTTTGCTCGCCCGATGAGGGCGCGGGCCGCAAACCGGGTCTGGCCGGTGACCGTGGTCCGGTGAGGCGGGCGGTGTGAGCCGGGCGCGTAGTACGACTCCGGAGCGGTATCACCTGGCGGTGGGGGAGGTGCCGGCATGCGTGCGAGCGGCATTCCCGGGTCAGGTCGGGCTGGGTAGATCCCACTGCTGCCTGCCCCAGCGGGCTGCGTCGTCTCGGTCTCTCGCACACTGTCACCGCCCAGGTCTGTACCGGCCCCGAGACGTGACTGCGGCATTCACGATCCAGCTGTTGGACCACGTACCCGACATCGCACGGCGCCGGGTGAAGCTGAAGCGGAGAGAGTCTCGGCCGCATCCTTCAGTGGTCCACCTGGCAGGCAAGAGCGGCGCTACGACGCTTCCCGTTCACCGTTGGCGCTGCGTAGCATCGGCACCTGCGGCGATGACCTCGGCGAGCCGGTTGGCGAAGTCGGCGTTGCATCCTCCCAGCCGGACGTAGCCGTGGCCGGCTACCGGCCCGTCGTTGCTCAGGGAGGGAAGGGTCATGTCTGCGAGCGCGAGCGCCGCTTGGAGGTTGGTGACGGCGTCTTCGCCTGCCTGGTAGGCGGCGTCCTGACGCCGCCTGTACCGGATTCGTTCAGCGTGAGTCATCTCGTACACCATGTTGTGTTGCTGACCTCTCGTGGTAGACGTGAGTGTGAGGCGCCGGAGCGCGTTGTGACTGCGGTTCAGCGAGGTATGCGCAGGTGCGGGGTGCGCCAGCCCTCTGCGGACAAAGCCCATGGCCGCCGCGACACTGGTTACCTCGGCAGCCCGTACGCCGCAGAAATCGACGCCTTCAGTTGCCGGGCCGGGCATGACCGTGGCTCACTGCGCGTTGCCCAGGTGTGCCGCAACAACCGGACCCGGGGGTGCGGTCCGGGCCGCATTGCGGTGGGCGGGGTCCAGGGCTAGCTGGTGGGGACAACGGTGGGTAGACCGTTGGGCTGAGTCTGCGTACGACCCGTGACTATCGTTTTCGATCTTCGTTTTGCAGGTGCAGGCGAGCACTCATTTGACGTGGGGAAAGGACCGAGTTGGCCAGGGATTTGGCGGCCGCTACCGCGTCTGATCTTCACGGTCGCCGCCGGTGTGGAACTCGACCGACGTGGGACGTCGTCCGACAGTGCCATTTACGATGTGACGCAACACCCGGATTTCCCCTCCCGCTGTTGGAGGGCCGACTCATCTCGCCCATGACACGACTGTCAACCGGCCAGAAAGCACCGACGGTACGCACGTGCGCCCAGCCCTCCTGCGGGACATCCCTGGCCCTGCCGAGCAGGCAATCGGAGAAAGCCCCCGCCCCGTCGGCGAGACATCGCTCCGCGTTCCGATGCATCCGGGCTCCGCCGTCTCTCCCCGTAACCGCAGCCCATCGCATCGCCCGAGCCTGGGGCCGTGACAGCGACTGGCACTTCCCCACGCGTACGACCGGTATGCGGCCTACCCTAATCTGTGACTGTGGGACGGCGAGCGGACAGCCCTGTCGTCCACCGCGGGGTAGCCGGGGGAGACCCTATCCGGGCTGCGTCCGGCCGCGGCCGTCTGCCTGATCTGAGCTGGGGCCGAGGGCGTCGGATTTCGGTGTCGTGGAGTGGTCTGGCGAGGCGGCCGCGTGAGGGTGATCTGGCGGACCAGCTGTTGGAAGCATGCCAGTGCCGCGATGGCGGGAAGGGCAGAGGCTGCCCCCGCAGCGATCGTTCTGGGTGCCTGGGCTACGCACAGAAGTGTGGCCAGGGTGGAGAACAACAGCACGATGGACCAGGAATGGAGGGCGCGGCGCTGGTGCAGAGCGGATCTGAGGATGGACAGGGAGGCGACCATCCAGGGGCCGTAGATCAGCAGTGGCCACCAGATGACCACTTCACGGGCCGTGTGCGGTGCGGCGCTGTGTCGCAGGGCGTCGCAGATGGCCAGCCCGCTGAAGATGCTCACCACAGCGGCGATGGCGGCGACCAGCACGGCGGTGAACAGACTTCCCGTTTGCAGCAGGGTCGTTACCGGCGGCTTCGACTGGTTTCGGCGGTGTCCGTTGGCCGGTGGTGTGGGCGGACGTTCGGTAGGGGTGTGCGGTAGCCCTGCGACGAACCCGATGGTGCCGGCTGCCTCATCGATGCCGTCGAAGCTGACTCGGGTTGAGGGTTCCGGCTGCCCTAGTGCAGTACTTTCTTGGAGAAGGATGGCGAGTTCCTCCGCCGGATCCCACGGCCGATGCTCCGTACCGGGCGCTCCGAGAAATTGTTCAGGGGAGGGGTGCTGTACGTGCTCGGGCCGGCCCCAGAGCGCGGAGGTGTCCGCCCAGGGTTGGAGGCCGTGAATGTCCGGGTATCCATACGGCTCATACACGGGCGCTGCCACCCGAGCACTCGCCGACAGCCGTTGCGAATGGTGCCGTCTTGCCCGAGCGCCTGCCGAACTCGACCTGGATCAGGCTCATCTTATGGAGGAAGTCCTCAAAGATCGAGGAGGAGTAACGAAGATCGATTTCCCCACCTTCGTGTCCCAGCGTTGCGTCCCGGGTCTCGCCGCAGTCGGTTGAGCGCGGAGTGAACATCCACTTCCCGATCCGGGTGACCCCGGAGTGAAAGCCGCCTCCCTGCCCATCTTCCTCTGCAGTCCTGCTGAGGGAGAGGGGGAACTGTGCTGTTGTCATATTCCATAAACGCTCGCGACGTCGCTCTGGGTGCGTGCCATCCGGGTGATGGTGGTCGCCGAATGGGCGTTGACGCTGTCCCGTCGGTTTTGCAAACCAACCAGGAGGGCAGCAGCCCAGGGGCGTTTCAAAGTCGTGCTGATCACGCGGGTCCGCAGGTCGCGGCGGTACGAGGAGTCCGGGTGGGCCCGTCACGAACGCAGCGAAACTCCGGTTGATCGGGGTGACCTTCCCAAGTCGCTTTGCGCCACCGGAGTTTCGATGTGCCGCCAGTCTGCCACCGTCTGCCTCGTCAAGTCGCCCGCTCTGGAGGGTGTAGCTGGACTCCCGCTCGTGGATCGGTTGCGGGTGCTGCGCGATCCGCGTCTGCGGGGGGTGCGTCACCCGTTTGTGGCGGTGCTGCTGGTTGCCGCCTCGGCGGTGATCGCCGGCGCGCGCTCGTACGCGGCCATCGGACAGTGGTCCGCGAACGCTCCGCAGCACGCTCTGGCCCGGCTCGGCGCCCGCGCGGTGGGCGTGCGGGTCGCACCAAGCGCCGCCACGATCCGGCGGTCATCGGCCAAGTCTGCCCCGGCGCGGCGCGCTGGTCGGCGCGCAGCTTCGAGGAGTTCGGCCCGCGCCCCGGGTGCGGGGGCGTACGGCGGCGTGACGGGTGCGTGGTCGGGCTGCGCGCTCATCTGGTCCTCGCGGCGGGTCATCACCTCACGGTACGCGCGCCGGTGGCCGTGGATGCAGGCACGGACGGATCCCCTTCTACCGGGTGCTCTGCACGACGATGTGGCCGAAGCCGAACTCGGGCCGGCGGACTGGCGTAGCGGAAGCCGGTCAGGATGGCGCCGAGGGCAGTGTCCATCGCGGAGCGGCCGGGGAGCAGCTCGGGGGCACTGGGGGAAGCCCGTCGGCCAGGCGCAGGAGGGTGGCCGTTTCCTCCTCCTGGCGCCGGTAGTCGTCGGCGGCTTGACGGTTCGCCGTACGTTCGGCGTCGTTCGTCGGGTCCGGGTACCGGTGAGCCGAAGCACGGCAGTTGTCGCCGGCAGAGCTGATTGAGCTGGTGTATGAGACCGGTCGAAGCAGCCTGATTGTCATCTGTGAGGCACGCGGCTTGTCACAGATCCTCGTTCCGGACCACCGTGGCCGACTACGAAAGACCTCTCAGTACCCCCAGCTGGCGTAGATGGTGACGTTCTCGCCATTGTCCCTGGCTCCGACGCACACGTCACGCCAATCGAGCAGCCAGCCGCTGGAGCGGCAGCTCTCTTGCTGGAGGCCCAGTTCGCGGATGATCTCCGGGCGGGACATGCCGTCCTCGCTGGTGACCGTTGCGGCGCGCGAACAGCCGCCAGAACCGCAGCTGGTGCCTTCGTTGACCATGCTGATGCCTGGCGGCAATGAGGGGTAAGCCTTGGACGGCGGGGCCTCCGAGCCTTCGCTGAGCATCAGCGCGTACAGAAGGCCGACCACGAGGGTGAGGGCGAACTGCGTCCCCAGGAAGCCGATCGCTCCGTTGCGGCGGGAGGTCCATTCCGGGGGAGGAGAGTTCTCATGCCGTCCTTCCAGTCCCGTGCCGCAGGCGATGAGCAGGGGCGCGAGAGCCGTGAACACGAGATGGGCGTCGGGCCTGGGGGCGTCGATCCATCCCTGCTGGACACTGATCAGCAGACTGGCTCCGGCGAGCAGCGTGCCGCCGATCGCGAAGCCGACGGGGCGGGTGCGGGCGATCGTCATCCAGATGACGGCGGGTGCGACGGCGAAGAGTATCCCCAAGACGATCAACATGTACGGGGGGACGTGCGGCCCCGACCGCCCGGTTCCACACGGCCGGGGCTCACCTCAGGTCCGCAGGCCGGTCGTTCATGCCGTGAGTGCGGCGAAGTCGTCGTTGCCAAAGTCTCACCTGTGCGCACCTACGGCCTTGCCGGTGACAACAAGCCTGCCTATGTGACAGCTATCGCGCTTCGGCTCATGGGCTGTGCCGAAGCACGATAGGTGTCACCAGCAGCCTTCACTGACCTGCGGTTCTAATCACGTGAAGCATGGTGGCTGTCACCAGCTCGACGCTCTGCTGGCTGCCGGCCCGGATAGTCAGCCTCGTGTGGCTTGAGCGTTCCAATCGGAGACGGTCGCCACGCAGGGCGCTCAGGCAGTTCGGTTCAGGCGGACGGTGGAACCGGTCCTGTCCGGGCGGTGTCTGGGCAGGCATGGATGATCTTCTGTTTTTCGCCCTGGTCTTCGGGCCGTTCCTGGCACCCTGCATGGGCCTGGGCGCCGCCGTCGCGCTCGTCCGACGGGTCTGTGAGACGTCATCTCATTTGGCTGGGTAAGCTGCCAGTCGTGGCGAGGATTGTTGAGCGGCTGGTGCCGGATGAGTTGTGGGAACTACTCCAGCGGGTGGTGCCGGAGGCGCCGTCGCGGCCTCCGGGTGGGGGCCGGCGTCGGCACGGCGACCGGGAGGTGCTGGCCGCGATCGTCTTCGTGGCGACCTCGGGCTGCACGTGGCAGCAGGTGCCGACCGCGTGATTCGGGCCGTCCGGCGCGACGGCTCACCGGCATTTCACCGAGTGGTCGAAAGCCCGGGTGTGGGCCAAACTCCACCGCCTGGTGCTGGATGAACTCGGATCCCGCGGCGAGCTGGACTGGTCGCGGTGCGCGATCGACTCGGTGAACATGCGGGCCCTGAAAAAGGGGAGCTGACAGGTCCGAATCCTGTAGACCGGGGTAAGTACGGGTCAAAGACCTACTTGATCACGGAGTGAACGGGACTGCCCCTGCCCATCGGCATCTCGGGCGCCAACACGCACGACAGTCAGGTACTGATCCTGCTGGTGCAGGGCATACCGCCGATCCGATCCCGCCGGGGACCCCGGCGGCGCAGGCCCCACAAGCTCCACGCCGACAAGGGCTATGACTACAGCCACCTACGGCGATGGTTGTCCGGCCGAGGCATCCGGCACCGCATCGCCCGCAGAGGCATCGAGACTTCGCAACGGCTCGGCCGCCACCGTTGGACCATCGAACGTACCATGTTCTGGCTCGCCGGATGCCGACGCCTGCACCGCCGCTACGAACGCAAAGCCGACCACTTCCTGGCCTTCACCCAGCATCGCCTGCACCCTCATCTGCTACCGCAGACTCACCGAATAGGGACGGATACGGCCGGGCTGGATTCGACCTCCTGCGACACCAAGTCCTCCTCGCGGACTGAGTACCGTCACTCGCCGTTACCGAACCACAAGAAGTGGATCAGAACCGTGGGAATTCCCCAGCGGCGGCCACTTGGCGGGGAGCCATCTGGCCGCCGGTGGTCACTCTGCGTTCCCGGATGGTTCTTCGTTCTTGATCGGTCCCGGCGGCAGCCAGGGCCTGGCTCCGGTGGCACCTGGACGGGGTTGTTGCACATGCCGTAGCGGCATGTGGTGGGGTCGGGGCATCACGCACGAAAGGTTCTGTCTGCGATGTACCCCTCCCTCACGCCTCCCCGGCAGGTCAAGATCGGTGATGCCGCTGCGTTCGTCGGGATCACTCCACGCGCCATCCGCCACTACCACGCGATCGGTCTGCTGCCGGAACCCGAGCGCGGTGGGGACGGCCGCCGCCGCTACGGCTATGACGACATGACCCGCCTGCTGTGGATCCGCAAGATGGCTGATGCCGGTATCAGCCTGGACGACATGCGGGCCGCCTTTGGCGAAGCCCGGGGCGAAGCTGGAGACGAAGCCCTGGACCACGCCCCGGATATCGAGTCGGTCCTGAGCAGGCTGGAGGAATCATTGGCGGCGCAGGAGGCCGCCATCAAACGTCGGCGCGCGGCTGTCCAGCGCCTGCAGGCGGTGGGCAGCCCGCTGGGGCTGCTCTCCGCACTGGTCACGGACCGGCTCAGCCACCTGCCCCCGGGAGCGTTGCGCCCCTCCGATCTGGACGCCCTGCTAGTCACGGAACGGATCTTCGGGCCGCTGGGCGCCGCCATCCAGGCCAGTACGTTCATCGTGCTGGCCACCCACCCCGACCTGCGGGCCGAGGAGGACCGTCTTGAGGCGGCCGAGGCCGCTCTCGACGACGGCGTCGAACCCGACGACCCGCGCGTCGAAGAGCTCGCCGTACAGCGATGCGCTCACCAAATGGCC